>NZ_CP017945.1 GCF_002764115.1 Phyllobacterium zundukense
CCCTACCTCTTTTCCAATACGCTGGCCCCTGTCATTGCGGCGGCGTCATTGAAGGTTTTTGACCTGATCGACCAGGGCGCGGATCTGCGGGCACGGCTCAGCGCCAATGCGGCGCATTTCCGCCGTGACATGACAAAACTCGGCTTTACGTTGGCCGGCGCCGATCACCCGATCATTCCGGTAATGCTCGGCGAAGCGACACTGGCTCAGGAAATGGCATCGCGCATGCTGGAGAAGGGCGTCTATGTCATCGGCTTTGCCTTCCCGGTGGTGCCGAAAGGCCAGGCCCGCATCCGCACGCAGATGTCTGCCGCCCACACCACGGAAGATGTCGCCCGCGCGATTGACGTCTTTGCGGAAGTCGGGCGTGATCTCGGCATCATCAAATAGGATAGAACCATGTCGAACATGATGAAGGCACTGGTCAAGGCTAAAGCGGAACCGGGCATCTGGATGGAGCGGGTGCCAGTACCCGAACCCGGCCCCAACGACGTGCTGATCCGCGTCAAGAAATCCGCCATCTGCGGAACCGATGTGCATATCTACAATTGGGACCAGTGGGCGCAGGCGACCATCCCCGTGCCGATGGTCGTCGGCCACGAATTCTGCGGCGAGATAGCCGAGGTCGGCTCGGCAGTAACCAAGTACAAGGTTGGCCAGCGCGTTTCGGGCGAGGGCCATATCGTCTGCGGCACCTGCCGCAATTGCCGGGCAGGCAGGGGACATTTGTGCCGCAACACGCTCGGCGTCGGCGTCCACCGGCCCGGATCCTTCGGCGAATATGTCTGCATCCCCGAAGACAACGTCGTGCCGATCCCGGACGATATTGCCGACGAAATCGCCGCGATCTTCGATCCGTTCGGCAATGCGGTGCATACGGCGTTAAGTTTCGATCTGGTTGGTGAGGATGTACTTGTCACCGGCGCTGGCCCCATCGGTATCATGGGCGCGCTGGTCGCAAAACGCTCCGGCGCCCGCAAGGTGGTGATCACCGATATCAATCCGGCGCGTCTCGCGCTCGCCCGCAAACTCGGGATCGATTACGTCGTCGATGCTTCATCGCAAAATCTTGCCGATGTCATGCGCGAGATAGGAATGACTGAAGGTTTCGACGTGGGTCTGGAAATGTCGGGCGCGGCTCCGGCCTTCCGCGACATGATCGACAAGATGAACAATGGCGGCAAGATTGCCATCCTCGGCATTGCGCCGACAGGCTTCGAGATCGACTGGAACAAGGTGATCTTCAAGATGCTCAACCTCAAGGGGATCTATGGCCGCGAGATGTTCGAGACCTGGTACAAGATGATCGCCTTTGTACAGGGCGGACTTGATCTGTCGCCGATCATCACGCACCGCTTGCCGATTGATGATTTCCAAGCGGGATTTGACGCGATGCGCTCCGGTAGTTCCGGCAAGGTCGTCCTGAGCTGGCAATAGCCATACGTCGTGCAGGTAATCGCAAGTGGCTTTGACCGAATTATCCGGCTGTTCGAGAGTACTCGGCCATATTCGAGCATCGCTATTGATCCAATTGCAATGACAAGCTCATTTCGCCCATCTCACGAGTAAAGTTACCCGCCTGATCAATTATAGTTAGATTTACTACGATAATAAGCCGAGTTGGGCGTCATGAATATTGCGGAAGTATCCGCATATGCATTGAAGGGAGCGGGCTGCATTAACCCACTCGGGTGATGCGAACTTGAAGAGAGTGCGGTAACATTATCGGTTATGCTGCACATGTCACTCTTTGCCAGCGGGGCCAGCAGCAAATGGGGGTGATCGATCATGTTCGCGATCAGGTTCAAACATTGCCTGGGGTTTCCGAGCCGTTGGTCGGCGGCTGTGCGACGATTCATTGGATTCGTCTCACTAGCAATCCTGATCGGAGCGCCTAGTACGGTTGGGGCAAAGGAACCGGGATTATTCAACCAAAAAAGTTGTTGGTTCACGGTTCCAAGAGACCGCGATATGACATGCGGGTACCTTCTCGTACCGGAGAACCGCTCAAAGACAGACGGCCGCTTTATCAAGCTTTCGATTGTCATTTTCGAACCGGACCGTGAACGGCATGAGCCTGTCGTCTATCTCACAGGGGGACCTGGTCAACCTGCCCAGATTCGAAGCGCGGATGACGTTGAAGCGTGGTGGAGCTTCATCGATAACGGCGCATGGCTACGTGGCCGACGTCTGATCGTGTTTGATCAACGAGGCGTCGGCATGTCAGCGCCGTCCCTAAGCTGTGCGGAACACTACAATCCTCAGATATGGAGCGGCGTTGTGGCACACCCCGGCGACGTAATCGATTTTGATGAGGCACAGAAACGCGAAATCCGGGCCTGTCGCGATGATCTGCTTGCCAAAGGTATTGATCTCACCGCTTACAATACCAAGGAAAATGCCGCCGACGTTCACGATTTGCAACTTGCCCTGAACGTCAAGAAGTGGGTTCTGTTCGGCATTTCATACGGAACGAAGCTGGCTTTAAAGGTCCTGGAAGACCACCCCGACAAGATAGCGGCTGTTGTTCTCGATTCCACACTGCCGCTCGATGTCAATTATGTCGATCAGGACGCCGCGAATTTCGATCGTGTTCTGAAAAAACTGGACGCAGATTGCGCGGCCGATGCCGACTGCTTCCATCGCATGGGCAGCCTCAAGACCTTGGTCAGTGAAATAGTCCAGCAACTGGATGTTCAACCGGTGTTGTTGCGTCTGAAGGGGGATGATCAATCAACGAGTTTTACGAGTGTATCCGGAGATGATTTTATCGAACTCCTCTTCAATCAATTCTATGAGCGTGAAGCGATCGAAACGTTGCCCCAGTTAATCAGACGCACTGCCGATCAGGACTACCGGCCGCTCGCGGAAATTCTCGGTTATGAGCACTCGTACGACGACAGCTCCACCTTCTCAAACGGCATGCACATGTCCGTGGTATGCAGCGATGGCTTACCGCTCGCGGAATCATCAGCGCGGTTTCCTTTGTTGGACAATTGGGCAAAGGACAACTTCTACGATTGGGCTTGCCTGCTTTGGCCTTCGGCAAAGGCGGTTAAAGTGCACAAATCGCATAAACAAAATGAAGTTCCGGTCCTTTTCTTGTCGGGAGAGTACGATCCGGCCACGCCTTCCGTCTGGGCGGAGAGCGTAGCAAGAGACATGGGACGCAGTCAGCTCGTGCTTTTTCATGGCGTTGGCCATGACGTGATAGATACCACCGAATGCGGCGGAGAAGTCGTTTCGGATTTCCTGGAGAATCCCGATGCCAAAATCAAAACGCCTTGCCTGGCAGACATGGCATCACCACAATTCATTTTACCTGGCAACAGCGGTGCGACGGTCCTGACGACTGTGTCGACTCTACCAATGGCTCGCAGATAGCGGTGGTGCGCTCGTCGCGGTTTAAGTTCCATAATGTATCTTATCCCGCAAATTTTTGTAGGTATGTGAGTTCTCGCTGAGGTGCGACTTTGGAGCATCGGCAGGCTAACGTATTCATCTCCGCCTTGCCATGACCTTTTGGCGGAAGACCTCCGCGGGTGTCCTGAAGCCCAGACATTTGCGCGGTGTCGCATTGAGATGATCGCAGACGCGACGCAGTTCGGTATCGCTGACGGCGAGCGGGTCAACCTCCCTCGAAAGCCATCTTCGGGCCCGGCGGTTGGTGTTCTCGACAGTGCCTTTCTGCCAGGGCGACTGCGGATCACAAAACCAGGTCTGCGTGCCAAGTCCGGCCTGGAGATAGGGCCAGTCGGTGAATTCGGTGCCACGGTCGAAGGTGATTGAGCGGCGGGCCGTTGCGGGCAGGGCTTCCAGCGTGCGGATCAGCCGCTCCATGATCGGCCGCGACTGCCGGTCATTGTTGCGCAGAAACACGGTAAAGCGGCTCACTCGCTCGACCAGTGAGGTGACGTTGGCTTCACCGAACTTCTTCTTGAACTGCATCAGATCGCACTCCCAATGCCCAAACTGCTGGCGCTCCCGCACAATGTCCGGCCGATGCAAAATGCTCAGATGCGGACTGAAACGGCGGCCATGGCGACGCCGGGCATGCCGCGGCCGGCGGCGCGCTCGGCGTTCCGGCAGGTGATGCCACAGCTTGATCGCCTGGCCATCCTTCGAATAGGCAAACCGGTAGATTGTCTCGTGACAGACCGTCATGCCATGCCGTCCGCCTTCCAGCTTCAGACGGCCGGCGACTTGCTCGGGCGACCAGCCATGGCGAATCCGCTCGATAATCGCCTCGCGCAGTTGCGGCAGCCGAACCAGCTTGCGTCGATTGCCCCGCCGATCCTTGGACTTCGTATCGGCGATCGGACCGTAATAACCAGCCAGTTCAAGCATCTCGGGATCATCGAAACGATTGCGCTTCAGTTCGCGAAAAATCGTTGAGCGATGCCGTCCGAGTTTCTCGGCAATAACGTCGACGCTGATCTTCGCAGCGTGCCAGCGTTCGATCTTGCGGCGTTCGTCGAGCGTGATTTGGGAGTAGGTGCGCCGAAACGGTTGATCCATGGCGATTCCTTTGTTGCGATAAGCCATTGTTATCGCTACAAAGTCGCGCTTCGAAATAGAACCCACCTACGGCACATTCTATTTTCAATTACAAACCCTCTTTGTTTTCAGAAGGATGGAATGCCCCGCAGGGTGGATTGGACGACGGGCCCTCCAAGCGCTGCTTCAGAACCATGACTTTGATACTTCGGTACTAGCCTGCTTCCGCGTGACTCCAATATCCCGCAATTGGTGGTCGGCAAGCTCCGACAGCGCTATGCGACTGCGGCGTTTCTCTAGGTATTTGGCGATCACCGCGACTGAAACCCTGCCCCATCTGAAGATGCCCCGCGAAACTATAACAGCGCTGCTATGCGCTCCATTGCTGCTGTGGTTTACGTTCTTGGTCATGGTGTCTTCCTTCTTGCAATCAGCCCATATTGCGCTGGAAAACACCCAAAAAGAAGCTTATGGAATTTATGCGTTCCATAAGGAATACTTTGTTTGACCCTGAACCTCGATCAACTTACGACATTCATTCACATAGCAGACCTTGGCAGCTTTACTGCAGCAGCCGACAAGGTTGGCCTGACGCAGCCTGCAGTGAGCCTGCAACTAAAACTGTTGGAATTGCGTTTGGGCGTCCGGCTCATTGAACGTGTTGGGCGACGGGCCCAGCCGACGGCGGCTGGTCTTGATTTACTGACCTATGCGCGCCAGATCGTACAGGAGTCGATTGCTGCCGAAGAGGCAATGGCACCACATCGGGAAGGCGTCGCTGGACGAGTGCGCGTCGGCAGTGGCGCAACCGCTTCAATCCACCTCTTACCGCACGCCATTGCGAAGGCGATGAAACGTATGCCCGGTCTAGAGATTACCGTTCGCATCGGCAATGTAGCCGATATTTTGCGCGACCTTGAAACGAACCTGCTCGACCTTGCGGTCGTCGCCCTTCCCGCCTACGGGCGGCCTTTCGAGATCGAACCGTTCTACGAGGAGGAAATGCTTGCCGTTGCTCACAGGGACAGCGATATGCCCGCCAATGGACCTGACGCTGCCTTCTTGTGCGAGAAGCCTCTCCTTCTTTATGAAGGTGGGAACACGCGTCGCTGTATTGACGATTGGATGACGGCGTCGGGATTGCGGGCTAAGCCGACGATGGAATTCGGCAGCGTTGAGGCGATCAAAGAACTGGTGGCGGCAGGACTGGGTTGGTCTATCCTTCCAGAGTTGGCCCTGAAACGGAACCGCGCCAATTTCCTGACGACGGCGTCCGTGAGACCGAGGCTAACGCGTCAGCTTGGAATGGTCCTTCGCCGCGACAAGCATCTCACCCGCGGGCTCCGTACGATGATGCAATGTTTGCGTAATTTCAAAGACTGACCTACCTGAGCCCAACGGCCGGACATGTGAATGGTTAAGACACAATTCAGTCTTCAACAAACAGGGCATGATCAGCGACTTTTCGTCAACTGGACCAGTCTAAACCTTGTCGATAGGTTCCAGCCGGAATCGAAAGGGAGAGATATGACTGACATTTGGTTTCGTACAGGTGAAGCGACTGTTCTGGCAGCAGAGGGTCAGGTAACAGACGCCATGCCCGAGGTTGTGATCGGGTCGGTCAGGGGGCCGGTAGGACAGGCGTTCGCGTCGATGATGGGTCAGGTCAAGGGGCATACGCGCATGTTCGTGGTGCGTGATCTCAATCAGGCGGTACGACCGGCCACGATGATGACCACCAAAGTGACCATCAAGAACATGGCCTATGCCGAATTGCTCGGAGGGGTGGTACAGGCGGCGATGGGTGATGCGATCGTCGACTGCTTGATCGAGGATATTCTGCCCAAGGATCAGGCTGACGAACTTTGCATGATCATCACGGTCTGGCTCGATCCGCGTTGTGCCGAGGACGAAAATCTTGACCACAAGGATCTTTATCGTACCAACTACGAGGCGACAAAACTGGCCATTTCGCGCGCCATGACCGGCTCGCCGACGGTCGAGGAATTGATTGCCAACCGCAAGACGGTAAAGCATTACGCGCTGGATGGTGTGATCGACTACTGAGCGCGACCGCCTGCCCTCATCTGCTCAAATTGCGTGCATGGATACTGACCAAGGATTCGGCAGGCCGCGTTCGGTGGCCTGTACGCCGACAGATGGGCTGCCGCGTTGGAATTCACGGCGGCCTCCCCTTGCGTATTCAATTGAAGCCGGTCGATCGGGTCAATTGTTCCCGAGCATCGATCTCAATCCTGAGACTATCGAGCTTGGCGCACCTTGCTGACATGGCGTTCTCCTAAGCATCCGAGACTTCCGTTTTCACCGGACGTTTGCGCGTAGCGCGCCACTCCTCGAAGCGCTGCATGACCACGAAGAATGACGGTACAAAAAGCACGGCAAGGCAGGTCGAGGCGATCATGCCACTGAAGACAGTGATGCCGATCGACTTGCGGGCACTCGCCCCGGCGCCCGTAGCAATGACAAGCGGCGCTACGCCCAGAATGAAGGCAAAGGACGTCATCAGGATCGGTCGGAAGCGCGCCCGGGCGGCGCCGGTCGCCGCCTCGACGATCGATTTTCCCGAAGCTCTCAGTTCGCGCGCCATCTCCACGATAAGGATGGCGTTTTTTGCGGAGAGCGCAATAAGCAGGATTAGACCGATCTGGACATAGAGATTGATCGCCACGTCCAGACCGAGCAGAACCAATACGGGGCCAACCAGCGACATTGGTGCTGCGAGCAGCACCGACACTGGCGCAATCCAGCTCTCATACTGCCCCGCAAGCACAAGATAGACGAGTAGCAGCGCGAGTGCGAACACCAGGTACATCTGGTTACCGACCAGCTTTTCCTGGAATGACAGGGCAGTCCAATCGAAGCCGAAACCCGGCGGCAACGTCTTGGCAGCGATCTCCTCCATCAGATCGATCGCCTCACCGGACGAGAATTCAGTCGCCGGCACGCCGACGATCGATGCTGAAGGATAGAGATTGTAGAGGCTGATGAGCGAAGGGCCGACGCTTGGCGTGATGGTAAGCACCGTCCCAAGTGAGATCATGTCGCCGTCCTGATTGCGTACCGTGAGGCTATCGATATTTTCCGGCGTCAAACGAAATTGCGCATCGCCCTGGACATATATCTGGAAAACACGTCCGAATTTGTTGAACTGATCGACATAGCTCGACCCGAGATAACTCGCGAGCGTGGCAAAAACCTGGTCGGTAGTCAGCTTCAGATTCTGCACCTTCTCGCGGTCGATCTCGACCTGGTATTGCGGTACGTTCGCGCGGAACGACGCGCTAACGCGCTGAATTCCCGATTGGGTCTCCGCCGCCTTCACCACCGCATTTGTCACGCTCTGCAATTTGGCAAGATCGAAGCTGCCATCGCGGATCTCGATCTGCATAGTAAAGCCACCGGCGTTGCCTATGCCCTGAATCGGTGGCGGGGGCAGGACCAGCACGCGCCCTTCCCCAACGGTTGCAAGACTATCGTTGAGTGTCTTGTACAAGGAGGCAAGATCCTCGCCGGCACCACGCTTGCTCCAGTCGTTGAGCATGATGTAGGCCAGACCAGCATTTGCAAGCGTGGAATTGTTGTCGAGAGCGGACATCCCCGCGATGGTTATGACTTGGTCAACGCCGGGCGTTGCCTTCGCGATCCGGCCGACCTCCTCCAGCGTCTCCTCGGTTCGGCCAAGCGCGGCACCATCCGGTAGCTGCACGGCAGCGAGAAGGTATCCCTGGTCCTCGATTGGCAGAAAGCTGGTCGGAGCCCGCGACAGGCCATAACCGGCAATGCCAATGATGGCGAGCGCGATCAACGCCATCGCGCCACTGTGCCGGACCATGGAGCCGATCATGCCGACATAGCCGTTCTCGAGCCGCTGGTAGAGCGCGTTGAACCCTCGATAGAAGACGTTGCGCTTTTCCGGTGGTACTGACGGCCTCAGCCACATGGCGCACTGCGTCGGCTTCAGTGTAACTGCGTTGACCGCACTGATCAGCGCAGTAGCCGCGATTACGAGCGCAAACTGTGCAAAAATCTGACCGGTAATGCCTGGCAGAAACGAAGCGGGCAGGAATACCGCCATGAGCACCAGTGTAATGCCGACGATTGGCCCGAAAAGCATATCCATGGCGCGGATCGCTGCATCATGCCCCGACATTCCTTGCTCGATATTGTGTGCGGCCCCCTCGACCACAACGATGGCATCATCGACGACGATGCCGATCGCGAGCACAATTGCGAACAATGTCGAAAGATTGACGGAAAAACCCATGGCGGCCATCGCCGCGAACGCGCCGATTATGGTCACCGGCACTGTCGTTGCCGGCACCAGCATGGCTCGCCAGTCCTGAAGGAAAACCAGGATGACGATAAGTACCAGAATGGCGGCCTCAATCAGGGTTTTGTAGACCTCATCGATTGCTTGGCTAACGAAGGTCGTCGTGTCGAACGGGATTGAATAGGCCACGCCTTGTGGGAACTCGCCGGCAAGCGCCTTCATCCTGGTGCTCACACGCTCCGCAACATCGAGAGCATTGGCGCCGGGAGAGAGGAAAATGGCGAGCCCGGCTGCGTCCTGGCCATCAAGCTTGAAGAACTGGCCATAGGTTTGAGCTCCCAACTCGACCCGGCCGACGTCACGAACGCGCGTCAAGTCGCCGCTGGTGCCGGTCTTGACGATCACCGCACCGAACTGATCAGGGTCGTCGAGGCGGCTTTCGACGTTGATGGTGTATTGAAAAGACTGGTCCTCGGGCGCGGGCGGCATGCCGACCTGTCCGGCCGTAACCTGTTCGCTCTGCTGCTGGAGCGCCTGGATGACATCCTGAGCGGTCAGCCCGCGTGCCCGCATCTTGTCCGGATCGAGCCAGATTCGCATCGAATACTGGCCTGCACCGAACACGCTGACATTGCCAACGCCGGGCAAGCGGGCAATCTCGTCCTTCAGCCGGATGGTGGCATAGTTGCTGAGATAGAGACTGTCACGACTCTTGTCCGGCGATGTCAGGGTGACGATCTCCAGGATTGACGTTGATTTCTTCTGGACGTTGACGCCCTGTACCTGCACTGACTGGGGCAACGCGGCCATAGCGGCCGATACGCGGTTCTGCACCAGTACTTGTGCTGCATCGAGGTCGGTGCCGATCGAGAAACTGACGGTGAGCGTATAACTGCCATCCGATGCGGCGTAGGACTGCATGTAAAGCATGTTCTCGACGCCATTCACCTGCTGCTCGATTGGGAGCGCCACGGTGTCGATCAGTGTGCGGGCGCTGGCGCCGGGATAGCGTGTGGAAACCTGTACGGTCGGAGGTACTACGTTCGGGTATTGTGCAACCGGGAGTGCATAAAGTGACACAAAGCCAATGACCACCATCAGGATGGCAATGACATTGGCCAGAACCGGCCGCTCGATGAAGAATTTCGAGATCATTGGCTGGTGCCGTCCGCCGCTACGGCTGCGCTGATTTCCTTCATCTGCGGCTCGATTTTTTGACCAGGCACTGCGGACAGCAGGCCGGAAATGATAACTTCATCATCCGGCTTGATGCCCGATGTGATTACCCGCAACTCACCCACCAATTGCCCAATCACCACGGTCCGCTGCTCGACCACATCGTCCTTGCCGGCGACAAGCAGATAACGCCCGCTTTGATCACTGCCGATGGCACGGTCCGGGACGAGCAGCATGCCTGGTTCCTGGAACAGCGGCACACGCACACGCACAAAATTACCGGGCAGCAACTGGCGCTCCGCATTGGCAAGCACAGCTCGAACCGCAAGCATGCCAGTCGATGAAGTAATCGTTGGCGCTACATAGTCAAGCGTACCCTTATGAGGATAGCCCGTCTCACTCTGCAGCCCAACCTCCACTTCCATTTTCTTCAGATCCTGCGCGGTTATTCCGCGCTTCTGCATGGAGGCGCGGATGCGCAGGACATCCTTCTCACTGACATTGAAGTTCACGTAAATCGGATCGAATTGGACAATGCTGGCAAGTGTCGAGGTGCTGCTGGTACCGACCAATTCGTCGATGGAAACCAGCCGTGCGGTGACAACACCGTCAAACGGCGCCCTGACTTGGGTATAGCTTAGATTAAGCTGCGCCTGTTTTACGTCGGATGCCGCCTGTTGCTGTTTGGCTATGTCAGCCTCGCGCTGGGCTGCGGCTTTTTCCAGATCCTGCTGGGTAGCAAAGGTCTTGGCAACAAGGGCGGCCTGGCGATCATATTCTGCCTGCGACAGCTTTACAGAAGCATCGGCCGATGCCTTGGCGGAGTTAGCCTGATCCAGAGCCAGTTGATAGGGTTCAGGCTCTATGACGAAGAGCAGTGTGCCGGCTTTCACGCCATCACCGTCCTTATAGTCGATTTCCTCGATGAAGCCCTGCACGCGCGCCACCAGCGAGGTCTCGTTGACGGCCACCGTGTTGCCGGTAGTTTCAAAAAACGGCGTTACATCCTGCTTCAGTGGGAGCGCGACATCGACCTTTGGCGGTGGCGGCGGAACGTAGGCATTTTGCTGATCGCAACCAGTCAGTGCTATCGCGATTGCCATGCTGCAGGCAAGTCGCATAGAGGCCCCGATAACCTCACAAGCACGTCCACGGGCGGCGAACCCGTATTGACGTTGTCGCGAGCGGAATCCAACTGCTAGGGCCATCACGTCCCCCACCTAGCCTTTTTTGCAGGAAACTCACTGTTGATGTTACGTTATTCCCTGAACGAGTGAAAGCACTTCATTTGGAGGAGATTATCATGCGGTTCGGATCAAGTGTTCTTAGTCTTGCTATAGGACTGTTCGCCAGCGCAGCCATGGCACAGACAGCGGCGGAGCGCGCTGCATGCATGCCGGATTATCAGAAATACTGTTCGGGTGTTGACCCAGGAGGCGGACGGATCATCGAATGCCTGGCAAAGGAGTTGGACAAACTTACGCCTGAGTGCAAGAAGGTTGTCGAGGCACACGCTCCGAAATAGTACGGGAAATGCCAACGAACGGCTCGATGTCGAGATCGTGCATGCAAAGCGGCGATACGGCCTAAATATCAGACTGCGTCTTTCAGGTTCATGCGTTTCTCGAGTGCGATCCTGCTCTCTTTCCGTTCGCTATAACGGTCAGTCAGATATGCCGAAACATCACGAGTGAGCATGGTGAACTTGATCAATTCTTCCATCACGTCCACCACACGGTCGTAATAGGACGACGGTTTCATGCGGCCGTACTCGTCGAACTCCTGATAAGCTTTCGCCACCGATGACTGATTGGGAATCGTGATCATGCGCATCCAGCGACCGAGCACACGCATTTGGTTGACCGCGTTGAAGGACTGGGAGCCGCCTGACACCTGCATGACTGCGAGTGTGCGTCCCTGCGTGGGGCGGATTGCTCCGACTGCAAGCGGGATCCAGTCGATTTGCGACTTCATCACACCGGACATGGCACCGTGCCGCTCGGGACTCGTCCAGACCTGGCCTTCCGACCACAGTGACAGCTCCCGAAGTTCCTGCACCTTCGGATGATCAATCGGCGCTCCGTCCGGAAGCGGAAGCCCGGAAGGATCATAGATGCGCGTCTCTGCTCCGAAATGCTCCAGTAGCCGAGCCGCCTCTTGCGTCAAGAGACGGCTATACGAGACCTTCCGCAACGATCCATGAAGAAGCAGGATGCGCGGACGGTGGGTGGATTGCGGACCAGAAAGCTTCGACGGCTCTGGGACCTGCAATGCATCGGCGAGAATATTCGGCAGATCAGACAACACGCTTTCCTTCGGAGTCGATAACGACCTCGCCATCTTCCTTTATGAACGCTCCCTGTTGAGGCGTCGGCAGAATGTCGAGAACCAGTTCCGACGGCCGACTGAGACGCACACCTTTCTCCGTGACGACAAAAGGACGGTTGATCAAGATCGGGTGTGCCTCCATCGCATCGAGCAGTTGCTCGTCGCTCAACGACATGTCATCGAGACCAAGCTCGGCGTATGGGGTGCCTTTTTCACGAATAGCCTCGCGGACCGTCAATCCAGCTCTCCGGATCAAGTCTTTGAGTTCCTGTCGAGTGGGGGGCGACTTCAGGTATTCGATGATCGTCGGTTCGATGCCCGCATTGCGGATCAGCGCCAGGGTGTTGCGCGACGTTCCGCAAGACGGATTATGATAGATGGTGACGGTCATGGTTGTTCAGCACCTTTCAGTTTGTTGAGCGCTTGGGGCTTGGGATTTTGTTCAGCCAGTATCCAACTGGCAAGCGCCATTGCGAGCAGAGCGCCGAGGAACTCCGCAATGATAAAGCCGGGCAGATCGACGGGCCGGATGCCTGCGAAGGTGTTCGACAATGCTCGCGCGATCGCGACGGCCGGATTGGCGAATGATGTCGAGGCGGTGAACCAGTAGGCGGCGGTAATGTAGAGTCCAACCAGCCAGGGAACAGCATCGGGCCGGAAGCGAAGACCCGCGAGGATCGTAAAGACCAGACCGAAGGCCGCTACGGCTTCTGCGATCCACTGTCCCGTCCCGGTGCGAACCGTCGCTGAAATCTCGATGATCGGAAGTTCGAACATGGCGTGAGCAATAAGCGAGCCGCTTATTCCGCCTGCGATCTGCGCAACGATGTAGAAGAGCGTGACATTTGCCTCGATATCCCGTCTGAGCGCGAAGACCATCGTCACCGCCGGGTTGAAATGTGCGCCCGAGATTGGCCCCAGAATAGTGATCAGCACCACCAGGATCGCGCCAGTCGGGATGGTATTGCCGAGCAAAGAAAGCGCCACATCATTCGTCAACCGGTCAGCCATGATTCCAGAACCAATGACGGTAGCGACGAGCATCGCCGTACCAAGAGCTTCTGCGGCGAGGCGGCGAGACAGGTCCGGTGTCACAGCCATTTCCTCAGATCGAAACGGATCGAGACAGCACAGACGCTGTCGCGGGGCATAGGCTCGTGGCCTGCGGCGTTGCCAGGATCGCGGCGGGCACAGCGGTTCGGTCAACCGAGTGGAAGCCGAGTTTACTGAAAAACGGAACAGCATCAGTCGTCAGGAGATAGCCCGTTTCCGCGCCCTGAATATCGGCATATCGGAGCAACAGACGTGTAATGGCGCTGCCGTGCCCATGCTTTTGTGCTTCCGGCGGCACCGCGATCGAGCGCAACAGCGCATCCTTGCCATAGAATTCGATGCCGCCATATCCGACAGGATTGCCCTGGCGGTCAGCAAATCGAAAGAACTTGCCTGTGGATTCGGCAAGATCCTCGGTCGGCAGTGATGCCGCTTGAAGAGCCGTCTCGAAGTCAGTATCGATCGGATTGATCTCTTCCGCTTCCAACCCCTCACGACGGCCGATGGCTTCCAGCTTTGTTGTCAGCCACAACCGGTCGACGGAATCGTGTCGCAGGTTTAGGAATGCCATGATCCTGTTCTTCATGTAGCGGGCAGCAAGCGAGAAGGCTCTCTCCTTTTCGATGTCTATGCCTTCGACGGCGGCAGGATCCTCAATGCCCCAATGAGCCGTCATGGGATGTCCTGGCCAAACCGGGCACGCCTCTCCCGCTGCGCTGTCGCAGACTGTGAAAATGAAGTCCATCTCGGGCGCGCCAGCAATCGCGAATTCGTCCCAGCTCTTGGACCGGAATCCCTCCGTTGGGTATCCCAGCGCATCGAGCACCTTCAGGGCGAACGGGTTAACTTCCCCCTTCGGCTGGCTGCCAGCTGAGAACGCGCGAAAGCGTCCCTTGCCCTCCGTGTTCAAGATCGATTCTGCCAGGATCGACCGTGCAGAGTTTCCGGTGCAGAGGAAGAGGACGTTGTAGATGCGGTCATGCATTGAACTTCTCCTTAGGCGGGCAGCATGGAACGATGTCGGCGAGCAACGGAGCGCAGATGTCAGGATGGCCGGCGCAGCAATCCTTCAAGAGGAAATTGATGGCTTCGCGCAGATTTTCGAAGTTGGCGTGGTAAATGATCGAACGGCTCTGCCGCTCCGCTGAAACAAGACCTGCCCGCGAAAGGATGGCGAGATGCGTCGACATGGTGTTCTGCGGTACGTCGAGTATCCGGGACACCTCTCCTGCTGCGATACCATCCGGCTCATGCGTGACGATGAGCTTGAAGGCGTCCATGCGTGTGGTTTGCGCAAGTGCCGAAAATGCTTCAATCGTTTGTTCTTTTTCCATATATCTGGATTTATAGATATATTGGGTGACTGTCAACATCAGCCAAGCATTGCGGCGTAGGCATTAACCACCCAGACGGCGCAATCGAGCGCTTGCGCGCGTCCACACCCAACTACATTAACTCTGACCCGTTCATCCGCTTCAAAAAGAACGTCGCGAGCGCGAAACAGACTATTTGTCCAAGTTGTTTATCTGTTTTCTAACCAATTGATCTTACACCTGTTGCGAAAACACGGGGGTTGGACGGGTGTCAGACGCGGAGATATTTGCCCGGCAGGACATTGCGCTGTCTGCTGTCATTCCTTGTTACAACGAGGCAGATGGCATCGGGGAGCTTTACCGCCGCGTAACCGCGGCCTGTCAGGAGCACGTCGGACATTCCTACGAGATCGTATTCGTTATTGACGGTCCGACCGATGGCACACGCCGCGCGATCTTTGATCTCGCCACAAAGGATGCTCATCTCACCGCAATAGACCTCGCGCGCAATTATGGTCATCAGATCGCACTCAGTGCTGGCCTTGAATTCTGTCGTGGTGAGAGAATTCTCATTCTTGATGCCGACCTTCAGGACCCGCCGGAACTTGTCGGGCAAATGATGGCGAAAATGGATGAAGGTTACGATGTTGTCTACGGCCAGCGAGTGAAGCGTGAGGGTGAAAGCTGGTTCAAGCGAGCTTCGGCTGCAATGTTTTATCGTCTCCTGCGCCGAATGGTCGATGTCGATATCGCTCCAGACACCGGTGACTTCCGGTTGATGAGCCGCCGGACCCTCGATCATTTGAATGCCATGCCGGAGCGCTATCGCTTCATTCGCGGGATGGTGAGTTGGATCGGGTTGAAGCAGGTTGCTCTACCTTACGAAAGGCATCAGCGCTTTGCTGGAACGACGCACTATCCCTTGAGAAAGATGCTTCTCCTGGCAATGGATGCAATGACAAGTTTCTCCGTCGTGCCACTCCGCTTTGCGTCACATTTCGGTATGATCTTCGGTATCCTGGGGCTTTTCGCGCTCGGCTACACGATCTTTTCCTGGCTTGTCGGCAATGTGTTGCCTGGCTGGACCAGTCTCGCCGCCATAGTTCTGATCCTGGGGAGCGTTCAGCTGCTGGTCCTTGGTATTTTCGGCGAATATCTTGGGCGAATGTACATGGAGACAAAGCGCCGGCCGCTTTACCTCGTCAACGAAATTGTCGCCTGCAATTCAGCCGACCAAAACAAAGACTTGCATGTCCATCGTCTTCAAGAACTTGTGAAGGAGGTGGTGCGTGTTTGAGGCTGAATTTGATCAGTTCGCCGCCGAATACCATGAGCAGCACGCGGCCAGTATCCGCCTGAGCGGCGAAACGCCGGAGTTCTTTGCAAAATACAAGATTGACGATGTTGTCGCGACACTCGCGTCCATCGGCGTAAAGCCGCGCCGGATACTCGATTTCGGTGGGGGTGTTGGCAACTCATTGGGCCCCATGCGAAGTGCGTTTCCCGATAGCGAAATCACCCTGCTCGACCCGTCCTCACAATCGATCGACATTGCTCGAAAACGCTTTCCGGGTCAGGCACAATTCCAACATTTCGACGGCAGAACAATCCCCTATGGGGATGGTCATTTCGATCTGGTCTTCACGGCCTGCGTTTTTCACCATATCCCGGACAACCTCCATGTGGGTCTCCTGAAGGAAATCGACCGGGTTTTGGCAAAAGACGGAAGCTTCTTCCTCTTTGAGCACAATCCTTGGAACCCGCTAACACTGCATGCCGTCACAAACTGTCGCTTCGACGAAAATGCGGTCCTAATCAAAGCCAGGGATATGCAGATACGAATGGCCAGGGCCGGTCTCGCTAAAACCGACATCGTGTACCGCATCTTCTTTCCGCGGATACTCGCCCGCCTGCGGCCATTCGAGCGTCATCTCACCAATATTCCAATTGGAGCGCAATATTTTGTCCACGCTGTCAAACGCTGACTACAGGCGAATGTTGCGCTTCGGAGTTGTCGGTCTCTTGAATACGTTGCTGGGATACGGCGTAATCCTGGTTTTGCTTGCCTTGGACTGGGGCGACGTTTGGTCCAATCTTTCAGGTTATGCCGCCGGTCTGATCCTCGGTTTCTGCCTCAATAGCCAATGGACCTTCCGTAAGACGAAGAGCCTTCGAGCGGGCATTGTCGGCAGATACGCAATAGTCTTTCTGGTTGCCTACAGTGCCAATTTGACTGTCGTGCTGGCAGCCCGTTCGATGGGTTTGCTGGAGAACCCGTTGGTCCATCTGGTGGGCATCTGTGTCTATACGACCATCTTCTATTTCGGTTCAGCTTATTACGTGTTTGTCCCGGACGATATCTCGCCGGACGCAGCCTAATGGCAGAGGACACAGCGACTCTCGACAGGGTGATAAACGACATGCACAGGACGATAGCGCTTGAGGCAAGCCCATCGATGGAAAAAACGCAACGCATCAGGCTGTTATTTTGCCTGATCGCCGCAATTATCGAGGCGGCCACATTGCTTTTCTCCGCCAGTTCCCTTCTGCAAGACCCCGACAATTGGTGGCACGTAAAGGTCGGGCTGGACCTCCTGACGAGCCGCGCCTTTCCGACGATCGATACCTACTCCTACACCTTTGCCGGGAGCCCCTGGATCGCAAAAGAGTGGCTGGGACAGGTTTTCTTTGCACTTGCCTACAAAGCTGGCGCTTGGAATGGCGTCGCGCTGCTGACCATCGCCGCAATCACGCTGACGGTCTTCCTGCTTGCATGGTACCTCAGCGCCTCTTTGAAACCCGCGGTGACACTGGGACTGGCACTTGTCCCAGCGCTTCTCATCAACCCAATGTATACCGCGCGTCCCGTCATCTTTACCCTTCCCATCATCATCATCTGGACTGCGGAACTCTTCCGGGCTGCGCGCAAGGATCAAGCGCCCCCGTTATGGCTGCTTCCGCTTCTCTGTCTTTGGACAAACCTGCACGCTACGTTCACATTCGGCTTTATTATCGCTGCCTTCGCCGGCCTCGATTTTCTCGCGCGTTCGGGTTTGTCCAAGCCCGGCCTCTTGGGCAGATGGATTGCTTTTGGGATGCTTTGCCCTCTCGTAACCTTGCTCAATCCCTACGGTGTCCAGGCTATCCTTGCGACTTTCACAGTGGCCTATGGTAATGAGGCCGTGCCCTATATCATCGAATGGCAGCCGTTTAATGCCTCGAAGTCCTACCTTCAGGAAGGCGCCCTGCTCGCAGCGCTTTTCGGGCTTTTAGTCTCAAGACTGCAAATTGGCTGGGTGAAGGCGATATTCCTCATCTTCAATCTGCACCTCTTCCTCACCCATCAGCGTTTTTACTACATGTTTGTTCTGCTCGTTCCGCTTGTCCTTGCGGCAGAGATCGGCGAACATTTTCCGTGGGTTTCAGTCCAGAAATGGGCCAACGGGCAGCGCGACCGGTTGGAGCAACTTTTCGCCAGCCATTTTCATGCAATTTCAGCAGTAACTGGTGTCTTGCTGGTGCTTACAGCGGTATTGTTTTCTTCGGTTTCGCAAATCCAGCCGAGCCGGAAGACTTCGGCAGAGGGTGCTCTTGCTTTCGCCGCACAGCACAATCTCACTGGGAACGTCTTCAATTCTTATATTTTGGGCGGCACACTCATTTTCCACGGAATCAAAACCTACATCGACGGGCGGACCGATCAGCTGTTTTTGAACGGCTTCATGACGAAAAGTATGGCCGCCGGAAGCAGCGGTGGAAAATCCATTCTACAAGAACAGCTAAAGATCTACGCGGCCAAGTGGGCGGTGTTATCGATTGACGACAATCGCATTCCTTTTTTTGCCGAATTACCCGATTGGCGGCAAGCGTATTCAGACGAGTATGCCGTCGTTTTTGTACAGGAAAAGTGATCACTGCATTCCGGGCTGTTCTACAAGCGCCTTTCCGGTCACCGCCGCTGGGCAAAAGTGGGTTGCGCTCCTATCGCCGAAAGTCCGCCAGCAGTAACAACGGCTCCTGGCGGACTTTCGAACCAAGATGGCGATTGTAACAGTCAGTGTACAATCACGAGGCGGGTTGCGTTGAATTCGTCGGTTTCATTGTTGCCAAATGACGTACCGTACGGGTTTTGCGCATCCCAGGTGATCCTCACTTTCTCGCCGATGGCCACACCCCGAAAGTCGGCATTCCTTGGCAGTTGGTATATCGTACCGCTGGTCAGTTGCACCGTCTTTGATTTCGGGTTGAAGCTCTCGACAGTTCCGGTGGTACTATGCACATCGGTGACGGACGGATGGGCGGTTTTCTTATAAACCGCATTCATTGCTGGGGAATATAAGCTTGCTCCCTGAGCTGCGACAGTCCCAGCGGTCAGAAGCAAGGCAGAGATAGTAACGATGAACTTTTTCATAACGATCTCCTTGGTCCGGACTTTGAACGGACTCCCGCGCTGCACGGCTGTTTTGCCGAGCTGCAGCATTTCGTCAAAGGCGCCGGCTCATTGTGTATCGACAACTTGAGAATACTCCGCGAACGGGCCGTGAAATAATGAACATCATGTAATGTTATTCAATTCTACTTGAAAGCAGCCGTTTTTCTCCACTCGTTCAGACAGTTTGGTAGAGCTATTGAATGAGTAGCCCTCCAGCTCAAATAGGTTCTGGCGGATAATCCTTCATGTTCGCGGTTAACATCAACAACCCACGCTTCGACTACCGCGCCTGGAAGCATTGTCTGAAATTGTTCTTAGTCTCAGGCCATCTGCGGTCAACGAGGCCAACGACCTGCAAGAGTCGCTGGCGCTCTTTGCGGGAACTTTACTTGATCTCCGTAACTGTGAGTTTGCCGTTGACCTTCTCGGCAACAAACTCGATCGGTGAGCCCTGTTTTGCCTTGGCAAGCAGAGTATCGTCGCTGACAACGAACACCATCGTCATCGCAGGCATGTCCAAGCTCTTGAGCTCCTCATGCTTGATGGTGATCTTCTTTTGCTTGAGATCGATTTTCTTCACCTCGCCCTTGGTGAATTCGGCTGCCATTGAGACAGTCGAAATTGCAGCTGCGGCAAGTGCGATCAATACGGTCTTGATGATGGATTTCATTTCGGTTTCCTCTATCGATGGTTGCTTTTGGGAATGGATTTATGGAGCGACGGTGATGTCACCCTTCATGCCTGCCTCGTAGTGTCCGGGAATGAGGCAGGCGAAGCCGAATTCTCCGGCCTTGGCGAAAGTCCAGATGATTTCGCCGCTGCCCCCGGCGGCAAGGCGGATGGAGTTGGGGTCGGCATGTTCCATTTCCGGGAATTTCTCCATGAGAGCCTTATGCTCCTGAATGCCTTCGTAGCGGTCCATGACGAACTCATGGTCGGTTTCGCCGGTATTCTTGAATTTGAGGCGGACGGTTTCTCCCGTTTTGACCTTCAATACCGCCGGCTCGAAGACCATCGAGCCGTCGTCCTTCTCCTTCATCGAGATGGTGACGGTACGTTTTACCGCTGCCTTGGTGCCGGGCTTGCCGATTTCCATGACATCATGGCCTCCAGCGTGATTGCCGGCAGCGAATGCCGGAGTGACGACTATTGCCGTCATTAAGGCGAGTACCAATTTTAACTCAGTTTTCATGCTTCGGTCTCCGTGTGATTGTTGATGCGGGTTTCCTCACCCCTTGTGCCCTTGGGAATGCTTGGTGGCGTCAGGCGTTTGGGTTTCAGGCCCGATAGCCTTCTCGGCAGCTGGCAGGTCACCAGTCCACTCAAAGGCGACAGTGCCTTTCGGATGCTGGTACCATCCGGGATCCGCGTAATCCTTTTCCGAAATGCCCTCGCGAACTTTGACGACCGAGAACATGCCGCCCATTTCGATGGGACCAAACTGCCCTGTCCCGGTCATCATGGGGATCGTGTTGTCCGGCAGGGGCATTTCCATTTCGCCCATATCAGCCATGCCGCGATTGCCCATGGGCATATATTCCGGCTGTACCTTGCGGATTTTCTCAGCCAGTTTTGACTTGTCGACACCAATAAACGTCGGCACGTCATGTCCCATGGCGTTCATCGTGTGGTGCGACTTGTGGCAGTGAATTGCCCAGTCGCCGGCGTAGATAGCGTCGAATTCGTAGGCCCGCATGGCCCCGACGGGAATGTCGATCGATACTTCCGGCCAACGGGCTTCGGGACGAACCCAGCCGCCATCCGTACAGGTAACTTCAAAGTCGTAACCATGCATATGGATTGGATGATTGGTCATCGTCAGATTGCCGACGCGCACCCTCACCTTGTCATTCTTCGACACGACGAGGGGATCGATGGCCGGAAAAATCCGGCTGTTCCAGCTCCAGATATTGAAGTCGGTCATTTCCATGACGCGTGGAACATAGGAGCCGGGGTCAATGTCATAGGCGTTGAGCAGGAATACGAAATCCCGGTCAACACGCATGAACTTCGGGTCTTTCGGATGGATGACGAAAAAGCCCATCATCCCCATCGCCATCTGTACCATTTCATCGGCGTGCGGGTGATACATAAAGGTGCCGCTCTTCACGAGATCGAACTCGTAGAAGAATGTCTTACCCGACGGGATACCAGGTTGAGTGAGACCAACCACGCCGTCCATGCCCGAGGGCAGGATCATGCCATGCCAGTGGACGCTTGTGTGTTCGGGCAGTTTGTTGGTGACGAAGATGCGGACGCGGTCTCCTTCCACCGCTTCGATCGTCGGACCGGGCGACTGGCCGTTGTAGCCCCACAGATAGCCAGTCATGCCGGGCGCAAACTCCCGTTCAACGGGTTCGGCCACCAGATGAAACTCCTTTACGCCATTGTTCATCCGGTGCGGCAGCGTCCAGCCGTTGAGCGTGGCGACGGGTTGGTAATCCGGACCTGAAGTCGGAAACAGCGGTGGTTGTGTTTCCGGCGCTTCCATGGTCGGAGCGTCGGGCAAACCCATGGCCGATGTTTTGGTCCAGGCAGCGGCGCCTGCTAGAACAGCTCCAGCGCCCAATAGTTGACGTCTTGAAAACATTGTCGGCTCCTTGTTCATTCTTCGCCTGCCTCCGCCGCGGCACTGGCGACTTCGGTCTCGCCGCTTCCGCCGCCGGAACCGCCGCCATAGATCGCGGTTCCGAGGTTGACTTCGGCCAGATAGAATTCGCGCTTGGCGTTGAGGGATAAAATGTTGGAAGTGATCTTGGCCCTGGTGTCTGCCAGAAGTTCGAAAGTGTTGGTGATCATGCCGTTATAGGTGAGGACCGACTCTTCCTCGATTTTCACCCGCAGCGGAACGACGCTGTTGCGGTAATGGCGGGCGATATCGTAGTTGGATCGGTAGGCCTGGTAGGCAGAGCGCACCTCGGAGCGGACATTGACAGCCTTCTCCGCAAGGAGATTTGCCGCGCGCATATAGGAAAATTCCGCCTTCCGCATGCGCGCCTTTCCGGTGTCGAAGATCGGGATGGTGAATTCCAATTCGGCCGCACCCGAAACCACGTCCTTCTTCTCACCCTCTTCCTCTTCGCGCTCCACCTCGACACCACCCATGAGTTGGAGATCGCTGACGTATCGCGTCGCGTCGGTGAGCCCGTAGGATTTCGCGGTGGCTTCGAGTTCAAGCTTCGCGACTTCAAGATCGACCCGATTGTGCAGTGCTTCCGCCTCGATGCCGGATTTGGTCTTTGGCCCCTTTGTCAGCGAGGGAAGAGCGTTGGGGACACTGTAGTCCACGTCCTGACCCCACAGCCCCATCAGGCGGGTCAGTTCTTCCTTGGCCAGCCTTGCGTTAAGGCGCGCCTTTGCAGTTTCACCGGTGAGCTCCGCATTGAACACGTGTTCTCGCGCTTGTCCGGTCTTGGAAAACGCTCCGGTTTCCCCAAGCTTTTGCGCAAGGTCCGATGCGGCATCCGCGGCTACTTGGGAACGGTTGAGATAGGATACCGTTTCCCACGCTGACACAGCATTGATCCAGGCGCGACGCGTGTCAGCCGCCACACGCAAAGTCTCCTCTGCCGCCTTCAACTGCGCCTGGCGGAAACGTGCATCGGCGACGCCGACGCGTCTGGACTGGGTGATCAGTGCGAGGATATTGCCCGTGATCGCCGTTTCGATAATGCGGCCGATACCGATGGAACTATAGCTGACGGACGCCGTCGGATTGACGGGCATCGTCTCCTGCCAGACATCGGCAGCCGACAGTCCAACCTCGGCGTAGGCGGCCTGCAGGCCACGATTGTTCAGAAGGGCCACCTGGACGGCCGTGTCGGGTCCAATGGTCTTCTTGTACACGAGGCTGCGGGTGCGTTCACCCAGCGCTTTCGTTTCCGCCTGGGACTGCGCCCAGACCGCCTGCTTACCGATCGCGCCCGAAGTCCGGGCCTGAACCGTGCTGAACCCGGCGACGGGATCCGAAACCCCAGCCGTGGTGCCCGACGTCACACAACCCGAGATCACCAGAGGCCCTGCAACTGCGACGACAATTTTCAAAAACGCCCGCCTCATGAACCTTCTCCTTTCGGAGCAAGATCTTTATTGAGCTGTCGCCAGTTCTTCGGATCAACGGGTTCCCTATGCTGATAGGAGCCCAACACAGAACGGTAGTGGCCGGAAGCCGTGCTAAACGACGGATTGGCGGCTGGCTCTGCGGCCATATCGGCTAGCCGTGGTGATGCAGTGCATCCAGCACCAGCCAGCGCCGATGCGACCGCAAGAAATGCAGCGATTTTCATGTTCCAACCTGATTTGAACGAGAGTCTGAATCTGCACTGACCTGTTGTCGTGCAGTGTTCATCCGCCGATTGGCGGATCGTTAGATCAGATGTTTGGGCGGTCGCGTCTGATTGTCATGCACAGTCGAGGCGAGCACTCGGTGTGGCACAGGTTCGAAATTGCGCGATGGGAGACCCATGATCTGTACGTGAACCGAGGCCAGTGCGGCGAGCGGCGAGCAATGAACGGCACAATCCGTATTAACGGACTGGTGCTTTCCAGCGTGCTTATGAGCGGTTAGGTCATATTTGGAAACTGTCATCGTACCGGCATCTGTCGCAGTGTGACCGGCATCATGCGAATGGCGATCGAGTTGTACTGCCGCTACATCGGGCGACTTGAAGACATTTGATCCATTATCTGAAATAGCGCTGAGTTTCATCGTCGTCATGACCAAAAGGGCAAGCACCATCAAGACCTTCAGAGGTCTTGAGCGGCTTCCCCAGAATTGGCGCATGAATGCGGGCATCTTATTTTTCCATTACAGTTCGTATGCGAACCATGGACCTTCCAACAGTAGGAGGGTCAAGACGAAAATCGCTCACCATACGTAATTATCGGAAATGATCCTGTCACAACGCTTTGATCACGGCGTTTGCCACATCCATTGTCGGTGATGTTCCGCCCATGTCCGGCGTCAATGCTGTCCGTTGCGCCGTGACGTTTTCCATCGCCGTGATCAGCGCCGAGGCTGCCTGCTGTTCTCCGAGATGTTCAAGCATCAAGGCACCCGCCCAGATTGTTGCAAGCGGATTGGCGATGCCCTTTCCGGCAATGTCAGGTGCGGAGCCATGCACCGGTTCAAACATCGACGGAACTCCGCCTGCCGGATTGATATTGGCAGAGGCTGCAAAGCCCAATCCGCCCTGTATCGCGGCGCCGAGATCAGTCAGAATGTCGCCGAAGAGATTGGAGGCGACAACCACATTGAGCGTTTCCGGATTGGTGACGAAACGGGCGGCAACTGCATCGACGTGATAGCGCGAAACTTTGACATCCGGATACTCGGCCGCAAGCGCGTCAGTGACCTCATCCCAGAACACCATCGAATATTTCTGCGCATTGGACTTCGTGACCGAGGCGAGTTTTCCTGAGCGCTTCCGCGCAGCTTCAAAGCCGTAGCGCAATATACGTTCGACACCGTTGCGGGTGAAGATCGCCGTTTCGACGGCAACCTCGTTTGTGCTGCCCTGATGTACCCGCCCGCCCGCGCCGCTATATTCGCCTTCGGTGTTTTCCCGAATACAAAGAATATCAAAGCCACTGCTGCGCAGCGGGCCCTCTACCCCCCTCAAAAGGCGGTGAGGCCGTGCATTCACGTAGAGATCGAAGGATTTGCGGATCGGCAAAAGCAGCCCATGCAGCGAAACGGCATCCGGGACCCGTGCGGGCCATCCGACAGCACCGAGAAAAATGGCATCGAATGGGCGCAATTGCTCGATCCCGTCAGCCGGCATCATGACCCCATGTTCGAGATAATATTCGCAAGACCAGGGGAAGGTTTTGGATGCCAGTTCAAAACCGAAGCGCCGGGCGACGGCATTTAGGACAAGCCAGCTTGCCTCGATGACATCGACGCCGATCCCATCTCCCGGAATAAGGGCGATATTGTAGGACTTCATGGTCGTCTCCTCGTCAAGATCAGGCTTCGGTGCGTAGGCCGCCGATATGAAACGACTTTGTCTCGAGATACTCTTCGATACCCGTCGGTCCACCCTCACGCCCAAGGCCGGACTGCTTGATGCCGCCAAAGGGTGCGACCTCCATTGATACCGATCCAGTGTTCAACCCCACCATGCCGAATTCCAGCCGTTCGCCAACGCGCCACGACCGGTGCAGATTCTCCGTATAGAAATAGGCGGCAAGTCCGAAGGGCGTATCATTGGCGATCTCGATCGCTTCCGCTTCGTGGCGGAACCGGAAGAGCGGTGCGACCGGCCCGAACGTCTCCTCGGTTGCGACCCGCATTGCCATCGTCGCATTTGCCAGGACAATGGGCGACACGAAACGCTTCTGATCAATATCATCCCTGCGTTCCGTCAGATCCAGAGCACCCTTTGATCGAGCGTCGTCGATATGCGCGCGCACCTTCTCAACTGCCGCCAGATTGATCAGCGGACCGATCTGAGTCTCCGCCTCGAATCCGGACCCTATCCGCATCGTCGACACGGCTGCGGCAAGTCGTTCTGCAAACCGATCATAGATCCCATCCTGAACCAGAATGCGATTGGCACAAACGCATGTCTGGCCGCCATTGCGGAATTTGCTCGCAAGCGCGCCTTCGATCGCCAGATCGAGATCCGCATCGTCGAATACGATGAACGGCGCGTTGCCACCGAGTTCCAGACTTAAGCGTTTCACGGTCGGTGCGCATTCCTGCATAAGCAGCGAACCAATACGCGTCGAACCGGTGAAGGAGAGCTTCCGAACTGCCGGGTTTCCAGTCAGCTCCGCGCCGATTTCCTGCGGAAGGCCTGTCACAATGTTGATCACGCCTTTCGGCACACCTGCCCGCTCGGCAGGACGACAAGCGCCAGCGCCGAGTAGGGTGTCAATTCCGATGGCTTGATGACGACAGTGCAGCCGGCGGCAAGCGCTGGGGCACATTTGCGGGTGATCATGGCGTTCGGAAAGTTCCACGGCGTGATGACGGCCGAGACACCGACGGGTTCTTTCAGGACGAGGATACGCCGGTCCGCAGTTGGCGCGGGAATCGTGCTGCCGGCGATCCGGCGCGCCTCTTCGGCAAACCATTTAATAAAGGACGCGCCGTAGAGCACCTCGCCCCTGGCTTCCGCCAGCGGTTTGCCCTGTTCGGCTGTCATGATAATCGCCAGATCGTCAGCATTTTCCAGCACAAGCGCGTGCCAACGTTCGAGAACTGCCGCGCGTTCCGCCGCTGTCCGCATGCGCCAATGCGCAAAGGCTGTTTTGGCCGCATCAATGGCTGCTCTGGTATCGGCGGTACCGCAGGCCGGGATCGAGCCGATGATCTCGCCGGTCGCCGGGTTATCGACCGGAAGTTCGGCCTTCGATGCAGCCGCCGACCAGACGCCATCGATGAATATCTGCTGGCGAAAGAGGGATTTGTCACGCAAACGATCAAGAAACACAGGAAACCTCAATAGCCGCGCATCCGATCGACCGCACCAATCAATGGCAGGCCTTCACGATGGCGGCGGATGGTGTCAAGTACATGATCAACAGCCGTTTCTGGCCGCGTCATGCTGGCGATATGCGGTGTAAGCAGAATCTTGGGATGCGACCAGAACGGATGGCCTACAGGCAATGGCTCGGGCTCCATTACATCAAGGACGGCGCCACTGAGCTGGCCGCTGTCCAGAGCTGCCAAAAGGTCGTCCTGCTGCAGATGGCCACCTCGTCCGGCGCTGATCAAGGCGGCGCCACGCGGCAGCTGTGCGAACAGCTCCGCGTTCAGAACTCCCCGTGTCTCATCGGTCAATGGCAGGAGGCAGATCAAAATATCGCATCCGGCGAGGAACAGCGGCAGTTCGCTGACGCCCGAATAAGTATCAACACCCTCAATCATGCGCGATGACCGGCTCCACCCCGAAAGCTGGAAACCGAATGGTCGTAGCTTTTCAAGAACCGCCTGTCCCAGCATGCCAAGACCCAGCACGCCGACTCTCCGCTGCGCGGATGTCACAAGCCGCATTCCCTGCCAGACGGCGCGGCGCTGCTGGTCGATATAGGGCAGAAGATCGCGGTGCAAAGCCAGCACTGCCATGGTCACATATTCCATCATGCCTTCGGCAATGCCGGGTTCGATCATGCGAACCAGCGGCAGATGTTCCGGAAGGGCTGAAAGATCGAACTGATCGATCCCCGCCCCTAACGAGAAAAGGATCTCCAGATTGGGGAAGGTCTCGATAAGATTATCAGGCGGCAGCCAAGCCCCCAGATATCGCACCTCTTCCGCCGGCCCGACATCCGGCCAGATGCGGAACGGCATATCCGAAGCTTTCTGTGCGAAGAGCTCGGCCCATTCCGCGCCTCTTACCGGATCGGCCTTGTAGAGAAATGTCAAAGCCCCACCACGCCAGCAAGACCACTGATGTCCTTGATCTCGGTATAGCCGTAATAGGGCGTCGACGGCTCATGACCACGTGCAACAAAAACCTTGTTGTTGATGCCGAGATCATGTGCGGACATCAGGTCATAACGCAGGCTCGACGAGACATGGAGGAATTCTGATGGATCTGCATCGAGCTGCCTGAACATATATTCGAATGCCTGGAAACGCGGCTTGTAGGCCTGCGCTTGCTGGGCGGTGAACACCTTGTAGAACGGCGCACCGAGCTTTTCGACATTGGAATGAATCTGGTCGTTGGAAGCGTTTGAAAGGATCACCAGCTTATAGTGCTCTGCGACCTTGGCGAGACCAGCTGGAACATCCGCATGCGGGCCCCAGGTTGGAACGGCATCGTAGAACTGCCGGCCATCGGCATCGTCATAGTCGACACCCCATTTCTGACAGGTACGGCGTACGGCATTTTTCAGTACCTGCTCATAGGGTTTCCAGTCGCCGAGAACTTCGTCCAGGCGATAAGCCGCAAAGTCCTTGCAGAAGGCATCCATGCTCTCGTCGGCAACGCGATCAGCGAAAAGCGAACGCGCCACTTCCGACATCTGGAACCGTGTCAGCGTCCCGTAGCAGTCGAAGGAAATATATTTCGGCTTGAAAGTCGGCATTGCTTGCTCCGTGTTCCCCTTGTTATCGCAGATAGCGCTGCAACTGTAGGACCAAAAGGGCAGCATGGCTCCCTGACAAAGCTGTTTTGCACGAAGATCATTGCAATTCGCGACACCATTTCAGCATAGCCTGCTGAATGTTCTTGAGATCATTTCCGGTGCTTGAAATGGGTCATGATCCCAGCATAGTCGCGTTTGAGAGCCGGAATTCGGCCGGATCACCAAGAGCGCATGCGGCCCATACAGCCAGATGTGCCTCGATGAGGAGCATAAAATGCTTGTGCAGGAATTATTGGCGAATCTCGTCAGCTTCCCATCCGTCGTCAGGACATCGAATGCCGCGATCATCGACTATATCCGGTCCTATCTGGCTCAATATGGTATCGATTCAAGCATTATCGCCGGGCCGGAAGGTGATCGTTTCAATCTCTTTGCAACGATTGGGCCCGCTAATCGGCCCGGTTACATTCTATCTGGCCACCTTGACGTCGTTCCGGCAACGGAACCAACCTGGTCGAGCGATCCGTTCCGCCTGCGCGAGGACGGCAAACGGCTGATCGCGCGTGGCGCCGTCGACATGAAGGGCTTCGTCGCCTGTGTCCTAGCCTCAGTTCCAACTTTTGTCGCCCGCCCATTGACGCGACCGATCCACCTCGCCTTCTCCTATAACGAGGAGGCGGGCTGCGTCGGCGTCAGACATCTGATCGACCGGATACCGACGCTTTGCGCCAAGCCGATCGGCTGTTTCGTCGGAGAGCCGTCGGGCATGCAACCGGTGTTGCGGCACAAGGGCAAGATCGGCTGCCAGATCTCTATCCACGGCAAATCGGGGCATTCCTCCCGGCCTGATCTCGGTCTTAACGCGATCCATGCCAGTGCAGATATTCTTACGGCCATCCGTGACGAAGCTGCTCGCCTCGCAGCAGACGGCCCTTTCAACCAGCGGTTCGTTCCGCCCTATTCGAGCATGCAGATCGGCGTCATCGCCGGCGGAGCCGCTCTCAATGTTATTCCCGAGAAATGCACGATCGATATTGAAGCACGGGCGGTTCCCGGGATCGATCCCACCACATTGATGGAGCCCATCAGAGCGCGGATTACAGAATTGTCTGCAGAGGGTTCCGGGCTGCGGTTCGAGATACAGACTCTCAGCACTTATCCAGCACTTGATCTCGACGAGACCGACGCGCTTGCCACTCTCGCCGAAAAAATATCTGGGCAGACCTGCGCCGGTGCTGTCAGCTATGGGACCGAAGCCGGGCTCTATCAAGCCGCGGGCATCCCCTCGATCATATGCGGGCCGGGCGATATCGCCCGCGCACATCGCCCCAACGAGTATGTCCTGAAATCCGAACTTGACGATTGCCTGAACGCACTCGGACAGTTGGTAGACGAAGTCGCCGAATAAGCCGTCAGATATCGATCAGCACCGATTTGGACCGAAGATTGGCCTCATAGGCTTCCCGTCCCAGATCCTTGCCGATGCCCGAACTCTTGTAGCCGCCCGTCGGCATTATAAAGTCGTCCGAACGACCGTAACGGTTGATCCAGACCGTCCCGGCTTCCAGGCCGCGCACCATTCGTAAAGCCCGAGACAGATCGCGGGTATAGACCCCTGACGCAAGGCCGAATTCCGGATGATCAGCAAGCGCCAATGCCTCTTCGTCTCGTACTGGAGCGAAGCGGACAGTTGGACGGCTATGCAATTCTGCGCCGTTTTGGCCGCGGCTCTGTCGTCGGACCGGTCATTGCCTCAGACCCCAAAGCTGCACAGGTGTTAATTTCGGCCTGGTTCGCGGCTCAGAGCGAGGATTTCCTGCGTATCGATACGCCGGATGATAGTGGCCTTGGCGATTGGCTCGAAGCAAGCGGCCTGCCCAAGGCCGGCGGCGGAACGACAATGGTCCGCGGCAATCCTCCGCGACCTGCGCCGGGTCACCGCATTTTCACCCTGACAAATCAGGCCTTGGGATAAACAGCATCTCCCGCTGCCCTGTTCGCGAAAAGAGCATCCCATAGTGGAAAGGTAGCCCTGTTCAGCATGCCATTTTTTGTCCGCAATGCGAACTTGAAAGCATGACAATTCGAAAGGACATGACATGCTGAGCAACTCTCTTATCGAACTCGATCGCGAGCATCTTATCCACCCGGTCGCCTCCTACCGGGGTCATGAAGGTCGTGGCGTAACAGTGCTACAATCGGCCAAGGGCGTCTTTGTCAAGGACGCGAGTGGACATGAGCTTATCGATGGTTTTGCTGGTCTCTGGTGTGTCAATGCAGGTTACGGGCAGGATTCGATTGTCGACGCAGTGACGGAGCAAATGCGCCGCCTGCCTTATGCTACGGGATATTTCTCACTTGGCAGTGAACCAGCAATCCGGCTGGCCGCAGAACTTGCCGAACACTCGCCCGGTGATCTAAATCGCATCTATTTCACCCTCGGCGGTTCCGATGCAGTCGATTCTGCCGTCCGCTTCATCCACTACTATTTCAATGCACTCGGCAAGCCGCAGAAGAAACAATTCATCACGCTCGAGCGCGGCTATCACGGCTCGTCCTCAACGGGCGCAGGCCTGACGGCGCTGCCGATCTTCCACAAGGGTTTCGACCTGCCTTTGCCGTGGCAGCATAAAATTGCATCGCCGTACCCCTACCGCAATCCGGCCGGGAATGATTCGTCTGCCATCATTGCCGCTTCGGTCGAAACATTGCGGCAGCGGGTCGAGCAGCTAGGCGCCGACAATGTGGCCGCGTTCTTCTGCGAACCGATCCAGGGCTCTGGCGGCGTTATCGTGCCGCCTGCCGGATGGCTCAAGGCCATGCGCGAAGCCTGCCGGGATCTCGATGTACTCTTCGTGGCAGATGAGGTCATCACCGGTTTCGGCCGGACCGGGCCGCTTTTTGCCTGCGAAACGGAAGAAGTCGTGCCGGACATGATGACGGTGGCCAAGGGCCTGACATCCGGCTATGTGCCGATGGGTGCTCTGTTCATGCGCGAGGAAATCTACCAGACCATCGCCGAGAGCGCAGGTTCTGCCGCTGTCGGTCATGGCTTCACTTATTCAGCCCATCCCGTCAGTGCGGCGGCCGGTCTTGCAACGCTTAAACTCTACACTGACGGCGGGCTGCTGGCGAACGGCCAGAAGATGGGCGACCGCTTCATTGCGGGCCTTGACCGTCTGCGTGACCATCCCCTCGTCGGTGATGTGCGCGGGCGCGGCCTGCTCGCCGCCGTCGAGCTTGTCAGCGACAAGGCGTCCAAGACAAAGTTCGAGCCCGATCTGCAGCTTAGCGAGCGCCTGTTCGACTCAGCCTATCGCAAGGGCCTCATCCTGCGCGCCTTCACCGACGATGTGCTTGGTTTCGCTCCGCCATTGACCTGCACGGCCGACGAAATTGATCTCATCGTCGAGCGCGTGCGCGCGACACTCGATAGCGTTCTGGATCTGAAAGAAGTGCGTGCGGCGATCAGTGAGCCGGCTTGAAATAAAGCGCTTGACCTTCCCACGTTGGAATAGTTCAGGCTCTTTTCATTCGACAATTTAACCTAGGAGAACCGCCTATGTGCACAGCTCACGAGCACCATTCCGAAACTACCGCGCCCGTTAATGCCGACGTCTCGTTCCGTGTTGACGACATGACCTGCGGCCATTGCGCAGGTGTGATCAAGGGCGCCATTGAAAAGACCGTCCCCGGTGCCGCTGTGCATGCCGACCCTGTAAAACGCATCGTTTCGGTTGGAGGCGTTTCGGATGCTGCGCGTATTGCGGAAATCATCACCGCCGCAGGCTACACGCCAGAAGCCAACGCCTGATCGCTTACATACCGGCGGCGCACGGCTGCTGCCCAGTCGCCGGTGTCAATCGGCCAACTCTTTGAACTCTGACCTTTAACGGCAGACAAAGTGTGTCGGCGTGCGATCATCCTTGCAACCTCATCGGGTATTAGAGCAGTATCGTCAAAGAGGAACCATAAGGCAGCCATGCGATGAGACTACCTAAGCTCGACCGGATCGATCTTAAAATTCTTTACGAGCTTCAGAAGAATGGCCGCATCACCAATGTCGATCTCGCCGACGCCGTGGGGCTGTCACCGAGCCCGTGTCTGATGCGGGTGAAGCGGCTCGAGCAGGCCGGCTATGTTACGGGCTATGGCGCCCAGATCAATATTGCCAAACTGGGAGAAACAGTATCGGTCTTCACCGAGGTTACACTGTCGGACCATCGCCGGGAGGACTTTGTCCGTTTTGAGAACGCCATCCGCAATATTGATGAGATCGTTGAATGCCATCTCGTCAGCGGCGGCTATGATTACCTTCTCAAATTCATCACACGCGGCGTTGTCCACTATCAGGGCATTGTCGAGAACCTGCTCGAACGCAATATCGGAATCGAAAAGTATTTCAGCTACATCGTGATCAAATCACCCTTCATCAAGAATTATTATCCGCTGACAGCGTTGTTCGATCACGACGACCGCAGCTAACGCGGAGCACGATGATCCCTGTGGCAAGCGCCACATTCGGCCAGTGCTTCAATGACCCGGCAATCGCCGATACGGTGCCCGTCACAGCTTTCGACCACACGCTGCAACTCGGCTTCGAGAAGCTTGAGCCGCTGGATCTTGTCACGCACAGATCCCAGTTGCTGGCGCGCTATTTCATCTGCCCCATCGCATGGCGCGTCCGGATCGCGAGACAATGCAATCAGCTGCCGGATTGCTTCAATCGACATACCGAGATCGCGTGCGTGAAGAATGAAAAGCAGCCGTTCATGGTGTGATTTCAGGTACCGGCGCTGGTTGCCGTCCGAGCGCTCGGGCTCGTCCAGCAGGCCAATCGACTCATAGTAGCGGATCGTTTCCACCTTGCAGCCCGTCGTGGTCGAAAGACGGCCAATAGAAAAAGTGCGTTCCATCGAATTTTCCTCTTGAACCTATAGTTACTAGAGGGATTAGCGTCATTGAAGTCAAGAATCCTTTGGATCAAAACAGGAGATATTCGATGACCGAGACAGGTTCGGGCAGTCGTTCCGGCAGCATCAGCGAGGCTTTCACATTCAAGGTCGGCGGTATGGATTGCGGTAGCTGCGCCAACACGATCAAGACTACACTCAACCGGGTACCCGGCGTCTCCGACCTGAAGATTTCGGTGACAACGGAAACAATGTCGCTCCTGCTCGATGAGACTGCGACGCCCGTTTCAGAAATCGAGAAAAGGGTTCGCAAGCTTGGTTTCGAGCCAAGCCTGACCCGTCGCCCTGCCACAAAGGCAGAGCATGGCGCTGGCCACATTCATGGGCCGAACTGCAATCACGGCCATGATGATCATGAACACCATCAAGGGCATGCACATGAGCATAAGACGCATGATCACGCACCCCATGTTCACGGTCCGGGTTGCAACCACGATCATCATGATGGACATGATACCAAACAACATGACCATACGGCGCATCAACATGAAGTGCATGTCCATGGGCCGAATTGCAGCCATGACCACGCAGTGCCTGTCACTGAGGCTCCCGCACCGGCAGATCATCTTGTCTGGAAGGTCGAAGGAATGGATTGCGCGAGTTGTGCTGCAACGATCCGCACGGCTCTTGAACGCGTCCCTGGCGTCTCGGATATCCGCGTCTCGGTGACAAACGAAACCCTTATGCTAGCCCTCAACGAGCGCCTGACGCCATCCCATTTTGTAGAGAGCAAGGTGGCATCCCTTGGTTACAAACCGAGCCGTATCGGCCAAGGCAGCGCCCCGTCCACGGCTATCCCGTCACCGCGCCGCTGGTGGCAAACGCCGAAGGCGAAAATTGCCGTTATCGCCGGTGCATTGCTTGGCACCTCCTATGTTGCGAGTTTGGTTCTGCCGGAGCTCTCCTATTGGGTGTTCCTACTGGCAACCATCGTCGCAGCGGCTCCAATTGCACGGCGCGCCATCATGGCTGCCCTTGCCGGCGCCCCCTTCACGATCGAAATGCTTCTGACCATCGCTGCAGCGGGCGCAATTGTAATCGGTGCTGTAGAGGAAGCGGCCGTCGTGGTCTTCCTTTTTGCGGTAGGGGAAGTCCTCGAAGGCTTTGCCGCTAGCAAGGCCCGTGCTGGGATCAAGGCGCTCGGGGCGCTCGTCCCGAAGACAGCATTTGTCGAGGAAACCGGCCAGCTCCGTGAAGTCGCGGCCGATACGTTGCGCATCGGCCAGGTCGTTGTCGCACGCACTGGTGACCGCATTCCTGCCGACGGCGAAGTCGTGGAGGGCATGTCGAGTGTCGATGAATCACCGATTACTGGTGAATCGGTTCCGCGCCTGAAGGAGCCCGGTGCCGCGGTTTTCGCCGGATCCATCAATCACGAGGCAACATTGCGTATCCGTGTCAGCCGCGCTGCACAGGACAATACCATCGCCCGCATCATTACGCTGGTCGAGGAGGCTCAGGATTCCAAGGCTCCGACCGAGCGTTTCATCGACCGCTTCTCCCGTATCTACATGCCGCTCATTGTCGGCATCGCCATCCTCGTCGCAATTGTCCCGCCGCTCGTCGTCGGCGCAGAATGGGGAACATGGATTTATCGCGCTCTGGCTCTGCTCCTGATCGGCTGCCCATGCGCGCTCGTCATCTCGGTACCGGCCGCTATCGCCTCCAGCCTGTCTTCGGCTGCAAAGCACGGCTTGCTTATCAAGGGTGGTGCGGTCATCGAAGCCTTGGCCGGCGCCCAGACTGTCGCCTTCGACAAGACGGGAACGCTGACGCGCGGTGAACCCGTCGTTACGGACATCGTCGCCGGTGACGGCAACATCGCAACCTTTCTGGCAACTGTCAGCGCTCTCGAGCGGGAATCGAGTCATCCGCTTGCCAAGGCGATTGTGGACCGCGCGACCGCTGAAAATGTCTCTCCCGTCAACGCAAGGACTGTAAAGAGCGTTGCAGGCAAGGGCGTCGAGGGTGAAGTCGGCAGTCAGAAAATCTTTATCGGAGCGCCGCGTTTTGCCCGTGAAGCCGGAACGATCGGTGAACCGCTAGCCCGGCAGATTCACACGCTCGAAGCAGAAGGCAAGACTGTGGTTGTCGCAATAGCGAACGGCGAAGCGATTGGCCTCCTGGCATTGCGTGACGAGCCACGCCGTGACGCCCGTGCGGGCATTGCGGCGCTAAAGGCGGCCGGCATCGATACTGTGATGCTGACAGGTGACAATAAGGCAACGGCAGCTGCGATAGCACGTGAACTCGGCGTTGAAGCCCGCGCTGAAATGATGCCCGAAGACAAGGTGATGACGATCCGGGAACTTGCGGAGAAGCGCAAGGTTGTCATGGTTGGTGATGGCATCAACGATGCGCCGGCGCTGGCAGCTGCCCATGTTGGTGTGGCTATGGGATCAGGCACCGATGTTGCGCTTGAGGCGGCCGACGCTGCCTTGCTTCGCAACCGTGTTCAGGACATCGCGATACTGATCGGGCTGTCCCGGGCCACCATGCGCAATATTCGACAGAACGTGACGATCGCGCTTGGGCTGAAGGTAGCGTTTCTGGTGACCACCGTCCTTGGCGTCACCGGTCTGTGGATTGCGGTGTTTGCCGATACCGGCGCAACGGTTCTGGTGACACTCAATGCGATGCGCTTGCTTGGCTATCTCAAGAAGAGAAAACCGGAACACCTCCAGCGACGACATCCCGGATATTGGCTACAGCCTGACCCGAAAAAATGGCCCCGCCCTCTTCCATAAGAGGCTGGGGCCAGACTTATTTTGTACCGGATGTTGGCTGATCTGAATTACCTCGTTGGTTTATGACGGCCGCCATGTACCATAAATCTTCAGAACATCTTCCCGGCTATTCCATGCCAGCGATGCACCCTTCGGCAGGAGACACGTTTTACCCGGGCTCCAGATCGTATCCTCACCATTGCCGTCGCCGATCTCTACCTGTCCTTCGAGCATGTGCATCATCTCATAATAGACGTAGTTCATTGGGCGGCGGTGATAGGGCGTCGAACTCCATACGCCGGCTGTCCACTCCCCCGATGGATCCACATACCAGCGGCGGTTTTGGCATCGCGGCTCGGCGGAAATCAGTAGTTCCGCCGATGGGCTTGCGGATGGTGGACGCGGAGCGTCGAGATCGAAGAGGACGATACCCGTTTCCTTTGCCGCAGGATCTGCCTCGCCTGCAAAGCTCATAAAATCCCATTTGGCTAAGACATCTGCGCTCCACCCAACGCTAATGCCTTGCGGGACGACTGCAACACTTCCCTGGACCAGCGTCACAACCCGAATTCCGTCGTCGAGAATGAGTTTTCCGCCTCTGACGATGATGAGTTCATGGTGGGGATAGCTAGTGCTGCCGCTCGTACCGGATGCAAGCCCGCAGGAACCTGCCACTATCTTGTCCTCCGCCGAAAACACCACAACCCGCGCTTTGGCAAAAGGATCGCCGGAAGAAAGTACACGTGGGCCAGCCTGGACGACTAAGGGGTGAACGCTGATAACGTTGGGCATGGAATTCTCTCTCATAAGTTGGGATGACAGGTTCAGCTGCGGCAGCCGGATTTGAAAAGCCCCGGCTCGTTGGAACCGGGGCTCTGGCATAATCTTGGGAGACCATTTGTTACTTTGTCGCCAGGTCCTTGGTCAGGACATAGTAGTTCAGCGGATGCGGCTTGTAGTTTTCAAGCTTGTCCGAATAGGCATCGAAGACAGTTTCATGGATCAGAAAAACAGAGACGGCTTCTTCATAGAGCTTTCTGACTGCCTCTTCATAGATGGCGTAACGCTTTTCAGGCTCAGCAACCGTGTAGGCTGACTTGATCAGCTTGTCGGTATCTTCGTTGCAATAGTGCGAGATGTTATAACTGCCACCGCAGGTGTAGTCGGCATTGAGGAAGCCTACGGGTTCGGCAACGTCGGTCGTATAACCGCGCGACATCAGCGCCATGTCGAAATTGCCGGACAAAAGGTCGGGCTCGATTGCGCTGTAGTCGGCGACCCGGACCTCGACCTTTATGCCGATCTCCTGCAATTGCGCCTGGATGATAGCCGCGACGTCCTTCAGTTCGGTTTTAGCCGTATAAGCCAGAAGGCCTACTGTGAGGCTGCCAGGCGCCACACCTGCTTCGGCGAGCAACGCTTTCGCCTTGTCGACATCATAAGCCGGTTCCGGCTCTTGCTGAGCCCAGGGTTCGCCCGGTGCAAATGGCATCGTTGCGCCCTTCACCACACCCTCATAGATACTTTCCGCAATGCCGATACTATCAATGGCCGCCTGGATCGCCTGCCGCACCTTCACATTGTTGAATGGTGGCTTTGCATTGTTCAGCAAGAGTTCCGTTATACGTGGCGACGGTATTGGCGCCACCTTCACGCCCGCTGTCGACTCGATTGTCTTGACGGTCCACGGCGGTACCAGTCGCGAGATTTGCGCTTCGCCGGTACGGATCTGGGTTGCGCGAGTGTCGGCGTCCGGCACAAAATTCACGCGGCCCCCGGCAAGTTTGGGCATACCACCCCAATACTCATGGTTTGGCGCAAGGATCATATACTGGTTGGGATCGACCTCTGTTATCTTGAAGGGACCGGTGCAGGTTCCGATCGGATCGACTTTTCCGGTCTTATAGGCGGCGGGGGCAAGGATGGTCGTCGCGGGGCTCGCCATTTGCGCGGGCAATAGTACCGATGGCTCAACCGTCGTGATCTTCACCACATCTTCGCCGACCGGCTCGACAGAGGCGATCAGCTTTGACGAAAAGGCCCGTGCCGGAACCGGCGCTTTCAGTCGGTTGTTCAACGCATTGGCGACTGCTTCGGCGTTGAACGGTTCACCGTTTTGAAACTTAACGCCCTTACGCAATTTGAACTCCCAGACGGTAGGGCCGGCTTGTGTCCAGGACTCGGCAAGGCTTGGCTCGAGCTTTGTGTCATAGCCAATGCGGACCAGTCCCTCAAAGCAGCCTGCGCGTGAGCCGAGATAAGCGTCGTCCGACGACAAGTCCCATCCCGTCTTGACGCCGAAATTGTCATCATATGTAACCGTACCGCCCTCCGCAGAATGGGCACTGAACGATATTGCCAAGGCGCATGTTGTAAAAATCGCTTGTTTCAACATTGTCTTATTCCCCTTTTTTAACGACATTACCAATCGCAAACATTTCAATGGTCGATAATATCGCTTTCAGCGTTGTTAAAAGAATACATAGATCTCATCTATAGATATTCAAAGAATATCTACTTCCAACCTCTTTATTTTGTATTCAATTATTCGGAATTATATTCCGTTTATATATAAGTTACCGACAGATCGTCTGTTTTTACAGGGGCGGCGAAACATTTCCGCTCAAGGCGATCAACTCCAATCCGGCCAATGATGGCAGCGTACAAGATGCTCATCAGCCACGGCGCTGAATTCCGGTTCGCTCGCACTGCATCTATCGGTCGCGTGCTTGCAGCGGGTATGGAACCTGCAACCATCGGGTGGATTGAGCGGACTGGGCAAATCCCCGTCCAGCAGCATTTCCGGTGCATGCAGCCCGGTTTCGTCGAGCATCGAAGATGCAATCAGTGCCTTGGTATAAGGATGCTTCGGCGCACGAAACAATTCATCCCGATCCGCAATTTCGACGATCCGTCCAAGATACATCACGGCAATCCGGTCGCAGAGATAACGCACCACACGAAGATCGTGCGAGATCATCAAAATGGTCAGGCCGTGGCGCCGTTTCAGATCCATGAGCAGGTTCAGTATCTGCGTACGCATAGAGGCATCCAGAGCCGATGTCGGTTCATCGCATACCAGAAAGCTTGGATTGAGGAGAAGGGCACGTCCAATGACCACGCGTTGCAGCTGCCCTCCGGAACATTGGCTCGGGTAACGGTCATAGAAGGAAGTATCCAGGCCAACTTCCTCTAGCATCTGGTAGACGCGTGCATTGCGTTCGCCGCGCGTTCCAATCCCATGCTGTTCAAGCGGCGTTTCCATGCTTTGCCCAATGCGCATACGCGGATCCAGCGCTGAATAGGGATCTTGGAAGATCAACTGTACGACGCGGCGCATGCGGCGCAGCGCTTCTCCTTCCATGTGCAGAATATCGTGCTCTCCAATGGAAAGTTCGCCATTGGTCGCATTGGTAAGCCGCGTCATCAGTCTGGCAATGGTGCTCTTGCCGCAACCGGATTCGCCCACCAGCCCAAGGACTTCCCCCTCGCCTATCGTGAGCGACACACCATCGACGGATTTGACCATGCGATGACCGAGGCCCGGTACAGGATAATACTTGAAGAGATCTTTGGCGATGACGAAGGGCGGCTTCTTGTCATGCGTCGAGGGTCGGGGTGGTGCACTGGTGACTACTTGCATCACAATCCCTCCTTCAGCAAGCCGGCTGTTCGGCATGTTCGTGCCCAACTGCCCAGCACCGCGCCTTTCGCCCCTCCGGCAAGCTGTCCAGGTTCGGCTCTGATGCCATGCACTGGCTGCCCATGCCGCTGGATTTGGCCACAGCACAGCGAGGGTGAAAACGGCAACCGCAAGAAAGCTCATGTGCTTGCGTGCTTGAGCCAGGAATCGACAGCAACTGACCTTCACCATCTGTGGTGAGTAGCGAGCAACTGATCAGCGCCTTGGTATAGGGGTGTTGTGGTGCCTTGAGGATTGCCTGCGTCGGCCCTTCCTCGACGATGCGGCCTGCATACATGACAGCAATGCGGTCAGCGAAAGCAGCGACAACCGACAAGTCGTGGGTAATCAGCAGTGTAGCAAGCCGGCGCTTGCGACGCTCATCATCGAGCAACCGCAGGATCTGCGCCTGCACAGTCACATCGAGAGCCGTCGTTGGCTCGTCTGCGATCAGAAGCTGCGGATTTCCGGACAGGGCTGCGGCAATCATCACGCGCTGTGCCATACCGCCTGAAAGCTCATGTGCAAAGCATTGCGCCCGCGCGTCTGGATCGGGAATTCCGACGTCCCGCAACATATTGACCACCCTGCTGAGTGCCGAGTGGCGGCTCATTTTGCGATGAACCCAGAGCGGTTCAGCCACCTGCGTCTTTACCCGGCTGGTCGGATCGAGCATGGCCTGCGGCTGCTGGAACAGCATGCCTATGTCCGCACCGCGCAGTGCGTCGAGTTCTGCTGGCGAAAGGGCAAGGATATCCCGTCCGGCAAACGAAATACGACCAGCAGTGATCTCGGCGTCAGGCGGCAGCAGACGCATCAAGGACAGCGCCGTCATGCTCTTACCGGATCCGGATTCACCAACGAGAGCCACCACCTCGCCAACATTGACGGAAAGCGTCAGGCCCGAGATTACTGACTTTCTGCCATTCTCACCCGGAAACGAGACATACAAATCCTCGATCTCCAGAAGCGGCATCCGCTGCAGTGGCGTATTGGTATCGGTATGCGTTTGTCCTTCGATATTCATAAGAGTTCCCCTTATTTTTATTGAACCGGAGGGCATTTGCTAAGCCTGTATCATGCGGCTTCGGATGACGACCCTCTTTCACGCGCGGCATTGGCTTTATGCATGATACGAACCGGATCGCCGAAATGCTTCGGCAGTTCTTCTATTGCGGCGGCAACGTCACCGCTTGCGATAATATCCGCGAGACGCCGATGCTCCTCCACCAATGCCGCGCTGCCGCGATAGCCGCCCCTCAACATGAGCAGGCAGAGCTTGGTTTCGGCCTGCACCGTTGCGTACATGCGCGACAACCGGGAGCTTCCCGCAGCGTCCACCAGCTGGCGATGGAATTCCATGTCCAGATCGGCGACCAGCGGCCAGTCTTCCATGCGTGCAGCCTCGTCCATACGAACGACCAGCCGCTTCAAGCTGAGGCTGATCTCCGGCAGTGCCTCTGACATCATCACACGGCGAATGGCGCTGCCTTCAATTGCTTCGCGAACAAAAAATATGTCGGACAAGTCGCGGTCTGTCAGTTCCGGTATAAAGACGCCCCGATGTGGTTCACTGACAAGCAGTGCTTCTTGAATCAGCCGCTGCAGAGCCTCCCGCACCGGTCCCCGGCTGACCCCGAACTTTTCGGCCAGCTCCATTTCATTGAGCTGTGCCCCGAGCGGGAAGGCGCCGGAAAGAATTGCCTGGCGGATTTCCTCGGCGATCTGGCTGGACAGGGTCCGCCGCGTCAGCCGTTTGATCGTATTCGCCGTATCTGCCATTAACCTCTCCTCGCTTTATTCAGTGACCGCTTGATTTCTTTGTGTCGATATTCAAACCATGACCGATCCACGTAACACTTAAGGCCGATAAAAAGATTGCAAGACCCGGCGCGATGACAAGGATGGGCATACGTTCGGCGTAGGCTTGGGCATCGGCCAGCATCAGTGCCCAATCGGCCGCTGGTGGCTGGACGCCAAGCCCGAGAAACGACAATCCGCCAACGGTGATCAGCTTGTGGCCAAAACGCAAAAAAGCCACTGCGGCGATCGGCCGGATGGTGTTCGGAATCACATGCCGGAAAATAATGAAACGTCTGGTGCATCCCAGCACCTCGGCGGCTCGGATGTATTCCTGCGAATAGATCGACAGGGTCAGCCCGCGTGCCAGCCGGGCAAAAGGTGTCCAGCCGACAATCGTCAGCGATGCGATCAGCGTTCCATAGCCAGGGCCGAAAATAGCAACGAGAAAGATGGCGATGACCACATCCGGGATCGAGATCAGCAGATCGACAATGCGCATAAGAACTTCGTCGATGAGACCGCGGCTGCGTCCGCTGACGATGCCAATAAATGTCCCGATCACCACCGACAAGACCACTGTTACGGCGGCAATAGTTACTGTGAAGCGCCCGCCGATCAGCACACGGCTTAATAGGTCGCGTCCAAGATGATCGGTCCCCAACCAGTAAAGAGCGCTCGGCGGTTTGAGCCTGAAACGCAAGCTCTGCTGCGCAGGATCGTAGGGCGATATCCAGGGCGCGACCAGCAACGTTGCGAGAATGACAAGAAAGATCGTTGATCCGACGAAGAAGGTCCAGTGCCGCCGCCTGATGAAGCTCATAACTCCGCTGAGCACAGACGGGCGTTGGCGTTGATTATAGAGCACAACTGCCAGAGGCGCTTCGGAGTAATGATTAATGGTCATGGCGTCCCCGCATTGCTGGATTGATCAGGACATAAAGGCCATCGGCGAGCGTGTTGATCAGGATGGACAATGCCACGATGCAGACAAACCCTCCTTGCAGCATCGGAATATCGCGGTTGATCACAGCGTCGTAGAGGAGCCGGCCCATGCCGGGTATGGCGAAGATCACTTCCACGACGACCGAGCCTCCAAGCAGGCCTGCAAGCCAAAGGGCAAAGAACGTGACAACCGGCAGCGAACCGTTGCGAATGCCATGGCGCATCACGGTGCCGTGCATGCCGAGACCGCGACTGCGTGCGGCAGTGATATAGGGCGCCCGCAGAACATCGGTCATCGCTGCCCGTGTCACTTGCGTGAAATAGGCAAGCGGCCGAAGCGTGAGCGTCAGAGCTGGAAGCACCAGCGAACGCCAGCTATCCCAGCCCGCCGAGGGCAACCAGCCAAGATAAAGTGCGAAGACCAATGCGGACATTGGTGCAAACCAGTATTCCGGCGTTGCAACGAAAGTCTGGATCATCAGGGTGGTGAAATTGTCCAGACTGCCGCCCGGTCGCATGGCTGCCAGGGTGCCTAGCGGTAATGCGACAATGACCGCGATTGCCAACGCCGTCAGCGCCAGAGTGATCGATACACCCAGAGCGCGGACGAGTTCACCTGCCACGGGCTGACTGCTGGTGAATGAGAAGCCCAGATCGCCACGCACCGCGTTCCATAACCATGTGAAATACTGGACATAAAGCGGACGATCGAGACCAAGGCTCACGCGAAGTGCTTCAACCGCATGCGGATCGAGGGCTGTATCGCGCATACGCGAGAACAGGATCGTACGGGCAGGATCCCCGCCCGTCATATAGGGCAAAAGGAAAGCGATGACAGAAACGATTGCCAGCATCAGACATAGAATGAGGAATCGTCTCAGTGTCTGTATCCACATATCCCGGTCCTTTCTCCGCAATGGTTCTAGTGCAACAAATCCTGCAGCCGGTAGTAGGCTCCTACGAAAGGCAGGAACCAGGGCTTGCCAAAATGCCCTGGAATGGCCGGCCAATCGAGCTTGCGCCAGACATTGGCTTCATGCTGGCCGCTCATGACATCTGCCATTACCGAACCCATATGTGTCGACATCTGCGTCCCATGACCACTATAGCCCATTGAATAAAAGAGCCCCTCATGTTCGCCGGCACGGGGCAGACGGTCTGCCGTCATATCAACCAGACCACCCCAGCAATAATCGATACGCACGCCTGATAGCTGCGGGAAGACGGATATCATCGCCTTCTCGAGTATCTTGCCGCTCTTGGCGTCTGAAGCCGGGCTCGACATGGCAAAACGTGCACGCCCACCAAACAGCAGTCTGTTGTCGGGTGTGATCCGGAAATAGCTCCCGACATTCTTGGAATCCGTTGCCATGCGCCGGGTTGGCATGATCTCGTCAATAAGCGAGAGCGGCAGGGGTTCGGTGACAATGATAAAACTGCCGATTGGAACGATGCGGCGACGGAAGCGCGCGAACGGCCCCGCAACCGACGTGCCGGTTGCCAGCAGCACCTGCGAAGCGCAGATGGATCCGCTGGTCGTGATAACCTCGTGCTGGTAGCCGGAGATACGCTTGAGCTTGGTAACGGGAGCTCTCTCATAAATTCTTGCACCATGTCGAACCGCAGCGGAGGCTAGCCCTTGTGCAAACTTCCCCATATGCATCCCGGCGCTCTTAGTGAAGGCCAGCCCCCCGAAATAACGGTCCGTCCCGACTTCTGTACGGAGCCTGTCGCGACTGACAAGAGTGGTGTCCTGATCGACATCCCGGGCGAGAATTTCGTGCGTCCGTGCCAGTTTTTCGTAATGTTCAGGCTTGGCCGCAAGCTTGATCTTGCCTGTTCGCCGGAAGTCGCAATCAATCGCCTCTTCCATGACGAAACGCTCAACCGTATCAACAGCCGCATCATAGGCGCGGTAGAACGAACGGGCGGTGTCGCGACCGAACCGGGCAACCGCGCCAGAGTAATCTATTGCAACACCGTTGTTGCACTGACCGCCATTGCGGCCCGAAGCGCCGCTGCCGATCTGTCCGGCTTCGATCAGGACGACATCAGCGCCCTTCTTGGCGAGGCTGACTGCCGCTGCAAGCCCGGTGAACCCACCACCAATGACCGCAACATCCGCCCGGCCTGACAGGCTGCCACTGGCGGCGTCTAAGAACGGGGGAACTGTGTCCAGCCAATAGGATTGCAGCTTCATAGCGTCACTTTCCATCGTGTCTGCACTCAGAGATCTGGAGCGAATGCCGGTTCATCCGCCTCCAGAGAACCGCCAGACCCCGTTATCAGCCTGAGCCTAACCTCGATGGTGTCACAAGTTTTAAGATTGTCAACAATCCTAATGTTTCATGACGTGCGTTATTGAGCGTATTTTAGGCGTGTATTGGATAAACGCAATTATTAGGCAAATCGCCGATCCGCGGCAGCAGAATGTGTTGCGCAATCGAGGCAAGTTCGCCGAGGCACAAGCAAGGCAAAATTCAATTTTTTGGAAAATGAGATGAGCAGCGGGAGCCCGCATCGGCGCCGGGCGACGACTATTCCTTTGGGAGGGTAAGCGCCATAACGGGCATCAAAGATATTTGGTGATTTCCTTGAACTCGTCGATGGGCTTGCGCTGTTCCTTCGGCAGAGCCCCGACAGTCTCCTCAAGGCAATGATCAAGGTGATCCTGGATAAGCGTACGCTTTGCCTGACTGATGGCTTTCTCGACGGCATGGAGTTGCTGGGCTATGTCGAGGCAAGGACGATTGCTTTCGATCATCTCGACGACGCTGCGCAGATGACCATTGGCCCGCTTCAGCCGTTTCGCAATGTCGGCATGATGCTCGTGAACATGATGTTCCTGCGCCGGAGCTGTTTGATCTGTCATGGTAGTCTCCAAGAGCATGGTCAGTCTCTTCCTGCGTCTCTTGATACGCGACCGCCGCAGAAAAGGGTAGCGTCAGGCATCGACCAGTTCCAGTTTCTTGTCGAAATGGGTGCTGAAGTCCCATTCGCCGATATTCTCATAACCGACTGACTTCCAGAACCCGATCGTGGCTGCTGCGTCGCTTGAAGCATGAAGATACATGTTCGTATATCCGAGCTTGAGTGACTCCTCCTCCACCAAACGGTTGAGCTTCGTTCCAAGTCCATATCCACGCTGATCCTTGCGCACATAGAGCCGCCAGAGCGAGCCAATCTTGTCCGGCTCAGGATAGCGGTCACGAAAGGCCTCGATGATCGCCGGCTTGAACCGAAGACCACGAACGCCAACTGTCGCGACCAGCTCGCCCTCCCCACTCTCGACAATCCAGAATGCACCGCGATTGGGGTGCGCATAATGATTCTTTGCTTCTGAAAGGAGCAAGGTGTCTATGTCGAGATGCCAATTGGGATTGTAGTCGAAACCGTAGAACTCCTTGATCGTATCCAGGCAGAACTTGCGAGCAGCTACGTGAGATGGCGTTGCCGAACCGGAAAGGCGCGAAAGTATAAAATTATCGGGCAAGTGCATGGTTTCTCTCCCTCTCGGACCCATCGCGGCATGGCCACGATGGGCAATTGCACCGGAACGAAATTATAGAACGGGAAGGCTGCGCTTTACCGTTCCGGCATCGTCCTTCACGATCAACCGGATGTGCGTCGCGTCATCGACCTTGCCACTGGCAATCAGCGTTGACTGGTCCGGACCCGGCATCAATAGCAGCTGGCGCACCTGGTAATCCTCGGCCTTGGGTCCTATGGCTTCAACCTCGATCCTTTCCTCGGACACTGCTTTCGTCGCCGTACCGTCCTTGTGCCATTTCAGCAGCCAGCGCCCCGGCCCCGACCTGCTCACTTCAACCTCAGCACCATCGCCAAGCGGGATGACAGAACCGCGAACCACACCGGTCTTTGCTTGGAGCGGCGCTGCACCCGGCACTGCCGCCTCACGGGTATGGAAATGGCTGCCGTGCAGGACCATGATGCGAATGCGACGGGCGCTGCCGACATCGCCGGTCACAGCGACGGTCGAAACATTCGATCCCTTGGCTACAGACAGGGGATGGACTGCACCGCTGTCATCAATGGCATCGACCATGATCTCTTCAAGCGGCGGAGCTTTGTAATCGGGCTTGCCCGCCTCGCTGAATGCCAGTTCCCAGCTCTGGTTACCAACGTCGATAATATCGACCATCTGGCCGTGTCCCATATGAATGCCCTGTGTCGTCATTGTTCCAATCCTCAACTTGTTGTTTCGTAGATCGAGATATTTCCAGTGTCTGCAGATGTTGTCCCTCAGGCTGCCGGACGAACCCTTATCTGGACTGCGTTGAGCGCGGGCAAATGTCCCTTCAGTTCACGTTCATAGTGGTTCGCAACCCTGTCGGCCGCAGCAACTGGCAGATCAGGATCCATGGCAATGTCGATATCTGCGCGCAGTTTGTGGCCGAGCCAGCGTGCCTTGACATCAAGCACGCTGACAATGCCGGGCACGTGCTCAGCCGTGTGCGTGATTTCATCGAGAACACCGGGCTCCACGCCATCGAGCATGCGGGTGAACACCGCACGAGCGGACTGCCAGACAATACCGAAGATCATGAAAGTGATGATCAGACCGACGATCGGATCGGCAAGCGGGAAGCCAAGCCACACGCCAGCGGCGCCGATGACAACAGCGAGGCTGCCGAAGCCGTCAACGCGGGCATGATACCCGTCCGCGATCAGAGCGGCACTGTTGATCTGGCGTCCAACGCGGATACGAAACACGGCAACAGCTTCATTGCCGAGGAAACCGATGATACCCGCAATAACCAAAACGCCTATCATCTGGATCGGCTGCGGGTTAAGCAGGCGTTCGATCGATACGTAACCGGCGTAGAGTGCACTGAACAGGATCAATCCGACAATCACCACACCTGCGAGATCTTCGACACGGTTCAATCCGTAGTTGAACGTCCGGGTGGCAGCCTTGCGGGCAAAGAGGAATGCTATCCCCAGCGGGATAGCCGTCGCAGCATCGCCGAAATTGTGGATTGTATCAGCCAAGAGCGCCACACTGCCTGTCAGATAGACGATGGCGACCTGCGCCATGGTGGTGACCATCAAGATAATGAACGACCACTTGATAGCCCAAAGGCCCTTGCTGGTTGACGCGATTGTTGCATCGATGACCCCGTGCGTATGGCCATGATCACCATCTCCGTGGGAATGACCGTGCCCATGGCTGTGGCCGTGGGCACCCGAATGGGCAAAGCCCGGATCAGGCGCAAAGCCCATCCAAACAAGCGCTGACTTGATCATTGCGTTCTCCTCTGGAGTTCGTTTCTTAGCTCCATTTATACCATCCCCCTGGAGGGGATATGTCAACGCAATTATCGTGGATTAATCAGCACAATATTCTGCTTTGCATGCGAAAACAGAAGTGTATCCGTCTGATCGAAGTACCCACCTACCTGGGAGGCGTCAGCCAGCAAGCGTACCTTTTAGCGCGCCGGACCGCTTGGGCACTGCAACCGCTGGCACAAAATCGTCAGCATCAGGTTGAGCAAGATCGCGAATGATCGGGCAATCGGGCCGGCCGTCGCCGTGGCAGTGAGTGGCGAGATGGCGCAGCGTATTGGCCATTTCCCGAAGCTGGCGCATTTTCGCTTCCAGCTCTTCGACATGTTCCAGAGCAATGCGCTTCACATCGGACGAGGCGCGGCTGCGATCGCGCCACAAAGCCAGAAGGTGGCGAATCTGCTCGATTGAAAATCCAAGGTCACGCCCGCGCCGGATGAACCGCAATGTCTCAAGATCATTGCCCGAATAGACGCGATAGCCGGAACCGGTTCGATCCGCCGACTTGATCAGTCCGATCGACTCATAGTGCCGGATCATCTTTGCGGAAACACCCGATGCTGCAGCTGCTTCACCAATGTTCATAGTCCTGCTCCTGTCACTTCGTCTATCGTTCCGGGGGTAAAGAATACGTCTGCGTGAATGTCCGCCGCACGAATACCCCGTTCGATCAGCAGTGGCGCCGTAGCATCGATCATGGCAGGCGGTCCGGCAAGATAGGCTTTCCAGCCATCAAGGTCGCCGAAATCCTCGGCGACGACCGCTCCGACCTGACCACTGCGTCTTCCCGTTTGCGCTTCCTGCGACAAGACAGGAACGAAGCTGAGGTTGCCGTGGCGCGTGCTCAGTTCGCGAAATTGCTCCACCATATATAGGTCACGAGCGGCCCTTGCGCCAAAATAGACGTGAATCGGTTGCCCCATGTTTCTGGCAAGTGCCGTCTCGGCAATAGCCTTGACTGGTGCCAGGCCCGAGCCGCCGGCAATGCCCAGAATGGGTCCCCGGTGTTTTTCGCGCAGGAAGGATGAGCCGAACGGACCTTCGACCGTGATGGCGTCTCCAGCCTTCGCCTGGGCAAAGATGCGTGTGCTTGTCGCGCCGCCCGGTACCTGCCGGATGTGGAATTCGATCAGTTCCTCATCCGGGCGGCTGGCAATGGAGTAATCGCGCGGCGGGCTGCCCGGATAAAAAAACCGCATATATTGCCCAGCTCTAAAGTCGAATTGATTGCGGTTACTGATCTTGACCTGGACCAGCTTGATGTCATGTGTCGCCTCGACGGTCTGCGCTATCACACCCTCGAAGCGACCGGCCGGGATATTGGCCGTCTCATCGGCACCATCGAGCCAGCTGATGGTCACATCACTCTTCGGCATGGCACGGCAGGCAAGCGTCAGCCCTTCCGCCTTCTCCTCTTCCGTCAAGGAAAAGGGCGTATGTTTGAGAAGATCCACCTCTCCGGAAACGAGATGCGACTTGCAGGCCCCGCACCGGCCCATCCGGCAGCCATGCGGATAGGAAATCCCTGCAGCAAGAGCAGCCTGGAGGATCGTCTCCCCTTCCGTCACGGAGATCCCTCGCCCGATCTGCGGCAAGTAGACAGTGTTCGGCATGGTCATCGCAACGAGCTCCTATTCGGCAGCAGCAAGCACGCCGGCAGGCTGCGTATCGAGCCTGTCTTGAAGCGGCGGGCTGAAGCGTTTGAGGCGCAGTGCATTGGTCAGTACGAACACACTCGAAAGGGCCATGGCACCCGCTGCAAGCACAGGTGACAACAATGTGCCATTAACCGGATAGAGCACGCCTGCAGCCACCGGGATGAGCGCCGCATTGTAGGCAAAGGCCCAGAAAAGGTTCTGACCGATGTTGCGGATTGTCGCTTTCGACAGGGCAATGGCATTGACCACGCCACGCAGGTCCCCGGACATCAGCACCACATCGGCACTTTCAATCGCCACATCTGTCCCTGTGCCGATGGCAAGGCCTACATCTGCGGCGGCCAGCGCTGGCGCATCGTTTATACCGTCACCAACAAAGGCTACGCGATGCCCCTTGGACCCCAGCCGCTTGACTGCATCGACCTTGCCGTCAGGCAGCACTTCCGCCACGACCTCGTCGATGCCGAGGCGCCGTGCAATCGCTTCCGCCGTGCGGCGGTTGTCGCCCGTAATCATCGCGACCTTGAGGCCTAGGGCATGCAATGCTGCAATCGCTTCCGGTGTCGACGGCTTGATGGGGTCGGCAACTGTGATGATCGCCGCGAGCCTGCCATCAACGGCAGCATAAAGCGGTGACTGCCCTTCCCGGCCAAGGCGCTCGGCATCGTCAGCGAAAGCCGCCACGCTGTGGCCAAGTTTCGTCATGAACCGGTCGGCACCTACCTCGACTTTCCGGCCGCTAACCATTGCGGCAACACCAAAACCGGGCGTCGCCTCAAAATTGTCAGCGGCGGCGAGCTGTAAGCCGTCGCGCTTGGCAGCTTCGACGATCGCTTCGGCAATCGGATGTTCGGATCGCGATTCGAGCGAGGCGACGAGGCTCAAGATTTCGTTGCGGCCAAAACCTTCGCTCGTCTTGAAATAGGCAAGTGTCGGTTTGCCGAGTGTCAGCGTACCCGTCTTGTCGACAGCGATGACTTCAGCGTCGCGCAGCGTCTGCAGGGCATCCCCTCGCCGGAACAGCACACCCATTTCCGCGGCACGGCCGGTCCCCACCATGATCGAGGTCGGTGTAGCCAGCCCCATCGCGCAAGGGCAGGCTATGATGAGAACGGCGACCGCATTCACCAAGGCAAAGGTCAGGGCGGGATCGGGACCGAAAATGAGCCAGACAATGAACGTCGCGGCAGCCGCGAGCATGACAGCGGGCACGAACCAGTGTGTGACCTTATCCACCATCGCCTGTATCGGCAGCTTGTCCGCCTGGGCCTCTTCGACCATGCGAATGATCTGGGCAATCAGGGTATCGCTACCAACCTTCGTAGCCTTGAAGGTAAATGAGCCATTCTTGTTGACCGTGCCGCCAACGACTTCCGAACCGGCCACCTTGGTTACGGGCACAGGCTCGCCAGTGATCATCGATTCGTCCACGTAGGACGAACCCTCGATTACTGCACCGTCAACCGGGATTTTCTCGCCAGGACGGACAATGATCACATCGCCAGTCTGTACCTCCTGAAGCGGCACATCGACCGCTTCACCATCGCGCAGAACGCGCGCTGACTTGGCCTGCAGTCCGAGCAGCCGCTTGATCGCTTCGCTCGTGCGGCCCTTGGCGCGGGCTTCAAGATAGCGGCCGAGCAGGATAAGCGACACAATAACCGCAGCGGCCTCATAATAGACGTTGGTTGTGCCTTCGGGCAGGAGTTGGGGCGCAAAGGTGGCGACGACCGAAAACCCCCAGGCGGCCGTGGTACCGAGAACGACAAGCGAATTCATGTCGGGTGCCAAGCGCAACAGTGCGGGTACCCCTTTCCTGAAAAAACGCAAGCCAGGACCAAACAGCACCAGCGTGGTCAACAGAAACTGGAGATACCAGCTCTCCCGCATGCCCACAGTTTCCATGACGAATTCGTGGATAGCTGGCACAAGGTGGGATCCCATCTCCAGAACAAAGACCGGCACCGTCAGGATGGAAGCCACGGCGAGGCTGACCTTCAGGCTGCGCAGCTCGGCTTCGCGCCGGTCATGCTCGCCATCTTCGGCCTTGCCTGTTACGACCTCACTTGCTGCGTAGCCTGCAGCCTTGATGGCCTCTGCCAGACGCGAGGCAGTCGCATTTCCGGCCGCAACCCGCACAGTTGCCCGTTCCGTCGCCAGGTTGACGCTGGCATTGGTGACACCGGAGACTGCCTTAAGCGCCTTTTCAACCCGGCCGACGCAGGACCCACAGGTCATGCCCTCGATATCCAGCTCGATTGTTTTTTCGCCAACCTCGTAACCGGCATTGCGGATCGCATTGATCACGGCTGGAACGTCGGGCGTGCCGGAAAAGGCAATATCGGCGCGTTCTGTTGCGAGATTGACAGAAGCCTTGGCGACGCCAGGTACATTTGCGATGGCTTTCTCTACTCGGCCAACGCATGAGGCGCATGTCATGCCTTCAATGGCCAACTGATGGTTGGGGCGAATCTGGACATCTGACATGCTCATTGGAAAACCTCTTTTATCCTGTTACCAGCAAGATAGGGCTTCCCATCGTGGTAAGGTCAAGGCCTTTTAAATGCGCCCATTCAAGGCAGGCGCAACAGCACTGGATCAGCTCTTGGATAACGCCGTAGCCGATTTCCTGTCGAGCAGTGCCTGCAGTCCGAGAGCAGGATATTGCTTATCGAGATCGAGAATGTCCTCAAGCAGTTCAGCGATGATCCAGTCCCGGATAAGCGACACAACGGGCCGGCGCGGCTTGTCTCGCATACGCACCAAATGGCAAAGCCGCCCCGTCACCATCAGATCCTGCCGTGCAGGGACAAGCGCGCGTGTGCGAAGCCAGTGAGCAACGACATTCAGCCAGCCCAGAGCCACACCCTGACCCAGCAATGCCGCTTGCACGACAATCGCATAATCCGAAAAGATGAGCGAATTGACCGTCTCGCCGACCTGTCGGGGCAAGAACAGGCCGGACCAGTCGGGCTGGGCATTGTCCGCGAATGGATATCCGATGCGGCCCGATCAGAATGGTAACTGGCAGGATGGCGTATTCGTCGGTGCAGTTGCTGTCAGTGAAAACGGCGAAAGGGTGCCAACGTCGGTGGTGTATCTGACACCAGAGGTGCGACAGCGGCCCAATCTGCGTGTTATCACCGGCCGGACAGTCGAACGGCTACTTTTTGAGGGGACGCGCGCCATCGGAGCCACTCTCCTTGCAGATGGCACGGAACCCGCCACAACAATCCGGGCTTCCGAAGTTATCGTTTCATCCGGCGCTATCCACACCCCGGCCTTGCTGCTGCGCAGCGGTGTCGGACCCGCAAGCGAACTCACGAGCCTCGGTATTCCGGTTGTCGCTGACCGGCCCGGCGTCGGGCGTAACCTGATGGAACATCCATCCATTGCTGTCGCCGCCTTTCTGCCCCCAGCTGCTCGGGTAACTGATCAGTCCGAGCATCACGAACAGTGCATCCTGCGCTTCTCATCAGGCTTGCAAGGTACGTCACAGGGCGACATGCATGCCGCGATCCTTTCACGGTCAGGATGGCATTCTGTCGGCATGCGCATGGGCAGCCTGTTTTTTTGGGTCAACAAGTCCTATTCCCGCGGCTTGCTCACACTTGCCTCTGCCGACGCGCGGATAGAGCCCTCCGTCGATTTCAGGTTGCTGTCGGACGAGCGCGATCTGGAACGGTTGAAGCTGGCTCTGCGGCTCGGAGCGCATACACTGGTCGATCCGCTGATGAACGGTTTCAGAGACACGGTCTTTCCTTCAAGCTATTCGCCACGCGTCGCGAAGGTTGCAGCGCCTGGCCTGTTGAACACGGTCCAGCGTGGCGCTCTTGTGCCGGCCCCCTACGCAAGAACCTCATTCATGGCATTGTCACGCTTGGGGTCACGCTCGATGACCTGCTTAATGACGATGACGCCCTTACTTCTTTTGTCCGGAAATATGTTGGCGGCACATGGCACCCGTCCGGTACATGCCGGATGGGTGCGGAAGACAATCCCATGGCTGTCACGTCCCCATCTGGCAGAGTTTACGGCGTACAGAACTTGCGCGTTTGCGACGCCTCACTGATGCCGAGCATACCTTGTGCAAACACCAACATTCCGACGATCATGGTTGCCGAGCGGATTGCCGACCTTATCAAAACCGAACGCAGGGTGTCCCCCGTCACCTAGTCAACCACGGAAATAGCGCCCATTTGTGTTATAATTGTCTGGCGAGAGAGAGCAGAATTTAACAAACACGCAAAAGCCAGGAGCGGTGCATGCCGCATGCGAGTCCGGTCAACACACCAAAACCACCAATCAGGCCACCTCGGCGCACGGGACGCTCCTCCGAGGACAGTAGCGCGCGACGAATCGTAACCGCTCTTTGCTATGATTTGGTCGGATCAACCAATCTGCTTCAACTATTGGACATCGAAGATTACCAGGAACTGATAGCTGCTTTTCAGCAAGGGGCGAGAAAGGCAATTACGTCACGGTCGGGCGTCATGCAGATCGAAGCAGGCGATGGGGGTGTAGCGCTGTTCCCGATTCAACTCGGTGCAAAAGACGCGGCATCGCTCGCCATCAGTGCCGGTCTGGAGATTGTCGAAGCTTGCAGGCGTGTCGGCCTGGAAGCCAAGCGTGATGATGTTCACGTACGCATCGGGATTGCCACATCGATTGCACTTGTACCTGAGACACGCGAGGAAAATTGGACGCAGGAACCCGTCACCGGCGCCGCACTGGCCATGGCCACCCGCCTGGAGTCCATCGCTGCACCCGACAGCGTTTTGGTTTCTCAGGAAACACGCAATCTGGCAGGCAGGTCGCATGCTTTCATATTCCAGGGTAGCAGGCTGCTTAAGGGCTTTGTCGATCCGGAGAAAGTATGGCGTGCACTCGGACACAAAAAGGAAGTCGATAGATTTTATGCATTCGGCAGACTTGGCGGCCCGTTCATTGGACGTGCAAGTGAACTGGTCACGATTGCCAGCTCCTGGAAGAACGTTCTTGCTGGACATGGCGAAACTCTATCGATCGAGGGCAATCCCGGAATTGGGAAATCGCGCCTTTTGCGTGAAATCCGCAGAATAACGCGTGACCAGCGATCAAGATCGTTTTTCTTTCAATGCTCACCTGGTGGCTTGCGCTCAACCCTTCATCCTCTGCTGCATAGCTTTCCCGGCGAGATGTCCAACGAAGGTGGGCAATCACGGCTGACGGCTGCAGCTGTGGCAACCCTTTTCAAACGTCATGGGATTCGCGATGACGACGTGATCGAAATTTTTGCATATTTGCTGGGGGTTACCGGCCGAAATCGACTCTTGTCGGATAGCGATCCCAAGGCAGTCCGGGAAAAAGCCCGTCACGCTGTCTTCCGCGCGCTACAGGCGATGTGCGAAAATGGGCCGGTTGTTCTGGCCGTCGAAGACATACACTGGATCGATCCCACATCGCAGGATTTACTGGCCGAAGCTGCGAGGATCATACATCAGCTTCCGATTCTCCTCATCGTAACCTCGCGTCCCAGTACTCCGGTCGACTGGCTGGATACGGCAAACGTGACGCGCATCTCGCTACAGCCATTTGACAGCGCCGAAACAAGACTGGCGATAAAGACAAGGTGGCCAGAGCACCGGCTGGCCATGCTTCCCGAGCTTTTTGAGGTGACAGAGCGGATATCGGGCGGCATCCCACTCTTCATTGAGGAAATCTGCCAGTGGGTCTCAGAAAGTTTAGGGACCGACTCGATGAAAATTTCCGGGACCGTTTCGTCTACCCATATCTCCGCATTCGAGGGAATACTCGATGCTCGACTCCAGCACTTCGGCTCTGCCAGAGAGCTGGCGCGAGCAGGCTCGGTTGCTGGCGCTCGCTTCACGCTTCCCCTGTTGCGCTCGCTGTTGCCGGACTTTGGAAAGAAGTCTCTGGCTAGTGCGGCAGACACGCTGTGCGAGACAGGCTTCCTTACCAGGATCAGGGTGGCAGGGAAAATGACCTATAGTTTCCGGCACGCGCTGATCCAGGAAACGATCTATGACTCGCTGTTGCGCAAACAGCGGCAAGTATTGCACCGAAGACTGTTCAGCGCCGTGAACGAAAATCGCGAGGCCGGTGCTTGGATCGACACAGGTGCGCTTGCCGAACACGCGGAACGCGCAGGGCTTGTGGAGAACGCAGCCGACCTGTTTATCAAGGCAGGAAAGGAGAGCTCGAGCCGGTCAGCCATGATAGAGGCGCGTCAGCACCTCGAACACGCTTTGGCTCTTTGCGACCAATTGAGCGATGGGACCGCGGTCGAGTCATTGCAACTTTCAGCGCTGACTGCGCTCGGACCGGTCCTGACCGGACTGGTTGGACTGAACTCACCACCCGCACGCAAACTGTATGAAGACGGCGTGGCGATCGCCCGCCGGCAAGCGATGGAAGACCAATCCAAGTGGTTTCCCATTTATTGGGGCTGGTGGCTCACCGGTTCAGATTTTCGCGTCATGCATGACCGCGCCTTGCAGGTGCAGACAATGTTATCAGCGGTCGAGGATCCTGAAATAAAGCTTCAGGTCAATCATTGCATTTGGGCAATCGCTTTCAACATTGGTCAGCATCGGGAGACCCAGGATGCTATTAATGCCGGCCTGGCGCTCTATGATGAGAAAGTGGCAAAAACGAGCCGAACATTATTTGGCGGGCATGACGCCAAGGTCTGCGGTCTCGGGCAGCTGGCGCTTTCATTGTGGTTGACGGGTGACGTGAAGGCGTCGGACCGGGTTCTGTCAAAAATGGTCGCTTTCGCTGACCAAATATCACACGCGCCCAGCAAGGCGCACTCGCTTGATACTGAAGCAGTGTCCGCCTTCTACCGGAATGACTATGAACAGCTTACCGATGTCTCAAGGAGAATGACGGAACTGTCAAAGAAACATGGGATGCAATCCTTGTCCGGGCTGTCGCTACTTTTCGGAGGTTGGGCCAATGCGCATCGTGAAAATCTCGCAAGCGGTCATGAAATGTTCAGCGATGGCCTTTCTCTCTTGAAACAACTGGGTGCTGTTATCGATCTCCCAATCTATCTGGACATGCATGCCACCCTGCTGGGTTTGGCGGGCAAATACGAGCACGCGACTGACGTTGCAACTGAAGCGATCGAAAAAGCCAAGGAAACGGGACACGCATACTGGCTTGCCGAGCTTTATCGTCGCCGCGCGGTCCTTCGTGCACAGGGGAGTGCAAAAAAGGATGCGGTGATTGCCGACCTGAGATCTGCCATAGCGATTGCAGAAAGCCAGGGCGCAACAGCTCTCCTGAAACGAGCCAGGAGTTCAATCCAGGAGCTTGGTGTTGTCGGGGAGCTTTGATTCCAAGCGGCAGAGAGTCGATGGCACATCGCTGAATGATGGGCCACTCTCCGATTTCCGCGCCGCAATGGTTTCGGCCATGCATGCGCCCTTGTCGCAGCCCCCAGATTCCAAGGAAACAGAACTGTGTTTTCACACGATACTGCCGCTCTGCCGCCCCGCGCGCATAACCCGGCTAGGTGACCTGACCGGGCTTGATCGGATCGGCCTTCCGGTCGTTCAGGCTGTTCGACCGGATGCCCTCTCCGAAGTTACTTCGCTTGGACGAGGCCTTTCCACGATGGAAGCTGCCGTTGGCGCGATCATGGAATCGCTCGAGCGCTTCTATGCTGAGTCGATACCGCCAGACCGTATTTTCCTCGCCACAGCAGATGATCTGAACATACCAGACGCCCTGTTTGAAAATCTGCTCGTGCCGCATTGCCAGGAAAATTGGCGGAGCCGAACGATACCCTGGATTACCGGAATTGACGTAGCCATGGGTTCCGCACAAGCGGTCCCCCTGGAACTCGTTCACACCTGCTACACCGAACCGCCATCCACCTACGATGGTACGTTCATACGCACGACCACCGGCCTTGCTTGCCACGTGACTTCGCATGAAGCGTTCCTGCATGGAGTGTACGAATGTATCGAACGCGACGCTCTGGCTCGCGCTTTTGCGACCCACGGATTCTTCGAGCGAATGCGAATTGCACACACTGGGCTTGGCGACGGGGTTGATCACCTCCTATCGCTTGCGGGAGAGCGTGGGATATCGTTTGCCTTGTGGTACGCACCCTCACCAACGGGGGTTCCTGTGGTCTGGTGCCAGACTATCGAGACCGGTCCAGGCGAGCCAATCCTTGCCCTCCCAACCGAGGGTTATTCCGCTGGAGCAAATCTCGCGATTGCCGCACTGAACGCTATGCTTGAAGCATTGGTAACGCGGGCGGGCGCAATATCGGGTGCACGCGACGACCAAACCAGGAGACATTACCGAAGAAGCACCGACGCCATCGTTGCCAATGCCCGCCATCTCATTCTTGAGGAAGCTCCCCTCACGCCAGATGCGGCAGCGGGATGGCTTCCCGTTTTCAGTCTGCCGTCCCTTGTCGACAGAATTGTATCTGCCGGGTTGGGGCCGGTCCTGGCTGTCCCCGTCGGCTCGGATGCAGGCACGGGTGTTCAGTGCGTGAAAACCATTCTTCCTGGCACCCTTCCCTTCTCAGTTGTGCGTTGAGTATTCAGATGGCCGCATCGAGCAACAAAGGGCCGATTTTGGTGTTTCTTGGTCCGACGCTCCGGCTGCCCGACGCTGAGAAGGTGCTCGATGCTATTTACTTGCAGCCTGTTGCACAGGGCGACATCCTGCTTGCCGCCCATGCTTTCCATCCGCGGGCGATGGTCTTGATCGATGGACAATTCGAGGACAGGCCTGCTGTCCGGCATAAGGAAATCCTTTGGGCGATGGCTCAAGGAATAATCATGATCGGTGCCGCGAGCATGGGAGCGCTGCGGGCGGCAGAACTGAGCAGCTTCGGAATGGTCGGTATCGGTCTGATCTACAGATGGTACCGGCGGTGGCCGCTTGCTCCGGATGATGCGGTTGCGATACACTCTGCGCCTGCGGCGCTTGGCTTTCTCCCTTTGACGGAGTCATTGGTCGACATTCAACGGACGCTCTCTAGCCTTATGCGACGCGGTATCATCACCCCTGCCGAGCGTAACGAACTCTGCGCCCTCGCACGCAGGATCAATTTTCGTGATCGCACGATACCAGCCGTGTTACGCGCTGCGGAATGGCCCACTAACAGGTATGCCGAGATACGACAGGGGTTCACAGCGCAAAAACGAGCTGACGCAATGCTCGCGTTGAAATTGGCACCATCTATAGTCAATCAAATTAATCAAAAAGAATTATATACATGGATATCAACTAATACTTTCGATAGAGACCTCGAAGCATCTGGGATTGACAGAAAACTTCTCAACACTTATAAGAATAATGTATAGTTGGGGAACTATTCTTACCGAAAGAGCTATTGTACGATGGCTGTGCTTGAAAACACTGCCCTTGAACGCGTGGCAACGCGGGTAGGGACGCGATTCTGGATTTTCCCGCAGCCTCCGTTCATTCCGGGCTACGAACAGCCAGATCGCGTTTGGCTTTCAATACTGCCCGATGAGATCGGCGACGGTCCCAGCGACGTTTCAATGTATGTGGCGGACCCCCTTTTTGACAAGGCACCATATGGTCTTAGCCGGTTTCCACCATTCGATGGAGCAAGGCGCCCGTTGGCCAAACCAGGTCCGGATCGTCATTTTGACAATCTGGATCCAAACTCGAGGGCTTTTCTTGGTGTCCACGCCTATGCATGCGTTCACTTCGTTCTCGATATTTGGCAGAGCTACCTGGGTCGTCCGATCCGTTGGTTCTTTGACCAGGCTTTTCCAAAGCTTGAAATCGTTCCTCTTGTGGATTGGGAGAATGCCCAGGCAGGCTATGGCTATCTTGAATTGGGCTACGCACAGGTTGGCGGCATAAAACGGCCCTACGCATTGAACTTCGACACTATAGCCCACGAGGTAGGACATTTCATAAGCCTGTCGCAGACGGGGATTCCCGGGGGAATCCCACGCGAAGCCGATTTCTTCCCGTTTTCCGAAGCGTTTTCAGACCTTGTGTCGCTCATTTCATTCCTGCATTTTGATTCCGCCATCGATCGACTGCTTCGGCGAACGAAGGGCAATCTTCTGCTCTACAACGAGCTTAACCGCTTTGCAGAAACAAGCCCGGAGACGCAGATCCGCCTCGCAACCAATTCCCGGCGAATGTCCGAGGTAACCAGCCAAGTGCACGACCGCGCCCTTCCTTTCATCGGTGCCGTATTCGACAGTATTGTTGAGTTGTATCATCGCCAACTGGTGGCAAATGGTTGCGCGGATGAGCGGCTTCTGCATGTCGATCTTCGCCAACTGACCCTGGACGAATTTGATGGGTTTCGCGAAATGACAGCGGAAGCTTTCAAGTACAAACCACTCTTTTTCAAACTCGCGCTGATCACTGCCCGAGACCAGGTTGGCCGGGCACTTGCAGCGTCATTGAGATCTCTCGATCCAAATACACTGAGCCTTGAGCAGGCGGCAGGCGCCATAATCTCCGCTGCCGAAGGGTCCGCCGCCGAACGGCTAGAAGAGAATTTTGCATGGCGCGAGGTTCCCGGCTCAAGATGAGCCAAAAAAGGAGGGGAAGATGAGCAATTATTGTGTAAATCCCGGTGTGGGTGATCCTCCAGATCGGCTGGGATCCCTGGATTATAATTCCTATTGCCCAGGCGAAGTACGACTATATGGACGCCCCGCTTTGCGGCGGCAAATACCCAAAATGTCCGCTAAAGATTTTGAAAAGAAAATAAGAAAAGAACTACAAAAGAACGACATAACTGCTGAAAATATAGGGGATATAACAGGAATTATAAAAGCAATTATGGAAATGATCGAATGGAATATGAACTCAGAATACATCATGGGTATCGTTAGCAAGAATATCACATTCGCGATATACGATGGAGAATATATACATGCCCTGCCAATAGATTTTAATATGCCTTCAAAGGATTATTCTGAAGATTATTATAAATATATAAAGAGTATAGGAGTCATATATGGCTATGCCTACGAAGGGCATTGCTATAAATTACCAAAGCCGCAGATCATGTTTTTGCCTGAACCTGCGCGAAATATTGTCCCCGGTGATTGCGGTGGTGATTGCGGGTATGACCCGAAACTCGGTTATGCCGTGTGGCAGATTGACAAGCTTGAACGTGTCATAGCGTTGAACGTTCGTTCCGATGATGTCAAAACACTGGTTTTAGACGAAAACATGCCGGGAAGCCGCTCACCACAGGCTTACGCGCAATCGATGATGCTGGCTCCGCAACGCCCACATGACTAGTTGATCGTACAGTTAGCGGGGCGGATCAATCATGTTTGGGGCCATAGAGCAACCGCTTCAATATCCAAGCATGCTCTTGATCCCCTGCCACGCCCTGTCCTTGGCCTGTATAAACGCCGGAGGCGCAAGTGTCTCGGGAGGCAGGCTTCGGCGCTTTCCGTCAAGGACAAGAGTGAGCATGCGGATCTCACCGTCGGTAAAGTAGCGGCTTCCCTCCCCATTGCGCCCGTTGAGCGTTGGCCCAACACCCGAGACCTGATAGATCGCCTCCACCATGCCGGCATTCGTGAGATCCGTCGAGAAATAGTCCCGCTCAGCGTCGATATCCGGGGCAATATCGTGCGTGACCTGGCCCGTATATTTGCTGAGTCCTACGCCCTGATCGAAAGTTGCCGACCCTAGCCAGACCGGACGCTGTTCGGCTCCCGTTTCGAGGACTTTCCACAAACGCACGTGATGACGCTGACGCGCGCTGGTACCGACGGGCTTCTCGTAAGCGAGATCCTCGCGCCGCCCATCGTAAAAGAGTGGGCTGACCGGAGCCCTGTCATATGGCCGGTCAAGCACAACGCTTCCGATAATATCGAGGCTTGACCGTAGGGTGACAGGGTCGGCGGGAAACCACGCGCCAGCATGCATGGCACGAATAATGTCCTCACGATCGCCGATCAGGCCGACATTGAGTGGATCGCCCGGAATACCGCCTGCTGTATTGGTAACCATCGGATGGCTGGCAAGGTCTGGTTGCCGTTCATAATGGGTCCAGGCTGCAGGAAGCGCTACATAAGCGAGAAGAACATATACTAAGATGAGGACGGCACCGCTAACGAACAGACGCTTCATTTCCCATCCTGTATATTGCGTTCCTTCCCATCCTCAGTTTCCCCCGAGATTGGCAAGCGCCGTTCGCAACGGAGCATCGGAGACCTGAATGAATCCGAGATAGGGATGGGCCATGTCGATGATCAAAAATACCGCACCCGCCACCGACAGTGCACATACAAACAATACGCAAACAACCGTACCGTTGCTGGGCGCCAAAAGCCCGAACGTGAAGAACAGAAGAGCGAGCCAGAACACCAGAATCGCGAGGAATGCCCATGGCAGTCCCTCATTGTCTTTTTCGATAAGCAACCAATGGGCCTCCGCTATTTGCCCGCTCACTTCAAGGCCGCGCGATTGCAGTGAGCCTCTGGCATCGGTGTCGGGAGACAGTGCTCGCAATTCGTCTTGCACAACCTCAATGCCCCGATCGCTCATGGCGCCACCTGTTGCCGGTTGGTCATCGTCCCTGCCACCCCAGGCTTTGCGGAGCCGTATTTCAACGAGTTCAGCGAGCATCCGACGTGCCGTCGCAGTCTCTGGGCCGTAGTGCGCCATGACACGGTCCAGCAACACCAACCGCGCTACCGATGTTCTCAACTCGGCTTCTGCATCGTCAAAAGTTGTCTTCGCCGACGCGATCAAGAAGCCGAGGGCCAGGGCCGACAATGTCCCGACCACCGCCGTTGCAAGCTTGATCGCATCTCTGGACTCAGTACTGAGATGATGATCCGGCAATCGTTCGCGAAGAACCATCCCTAACATTGCAGCAAGGGACAGGCAGATGAACACGATCCCGCCGATGGCGAGCGCGCTCATAGGTGATGCCAAGTTGCTGATCTCACCAGGAATACCTCTCCAACTGAAGCACGATGCGGGTGACAATTCGCGCACGTCATTCGACTAAGTGACGCCCGATCATACAATGATGATCTCCAACTGCATCAACAGAATCTGGCAGAAGCAGCCTTCTATGTACTACGTGATGACGAAGCGCCCGGATACTGGGGACCACAAAGTTCTCGCGTCGCATTGATCCTCCACGGGCTGGGCTATGAGTCGCGAGGGTGGTATGAGATCGTCGCGCCTGATTTTGCTGGAGGCACTCCTTGCCAGCTCACGCGTGTATGATTTTGCCGAGCTTTACCTTCGGACCCGTGCTTATGACCACTAATACTTTGCCGATCCATACCTACCTGCTCCCGATCGGATCGGTCGTGCTTGCAGCAGGGATCCATCTGATCGGCGTCCCGATAGGCGATGGGTATCCGGGGGTACGCATCCTGGTTTCGTTGCTCGCCATTTGCGTGCTGCTTACAACAGTGTTCGTCGTTCTCCAGCATGCCGAAATGTTGGCGGTGCGCCTCGGCCAACCTTACGGAACACTGCTTCTCACGTTCGCAGTCACTACCGTCGAAGTTTCAATCATCGTTTCAATGATGCTGCATGGCGAGAACAATCCGACGCTGGCTCGTGAATCCGTATTCTCCACCATTATGATCGTTTGTGCCGGCGTCGTAGGTCTTTGCCTAACACTCGGCGGATGGCAGCATCGTCAGCAGGATCTGAAAAGGCAGGGCACGAATGCATTCCTTTCTGTTCTGACCGCGCTGGCAGTCCTGACACTTGTCTTGCCCAACTTCACTCTTGCAGCAAAGCCGGGAACCTTCTCACCCGTGCAACTCATCTTTGTCAGTCTCTGCTCTGTCCTGCTATATGGCAGCTTCGTTTTCGCGCAGACCGTCGGGCATCGTGACGATTTCTTGGATGATGGCGCAGGCCATGACAGCCAGCATATGAGCCACGTCGTTGTAAGGGGAACCATATGGGTGAACGCCGTACTTCTTCTGACCGGTCTTGTTGGCATCGTTCTTCTCGCCGAGCAGGTGGCCATCGGCGTGGAGGATGGTCTTGCGGCTCTTCACGTTGAACAGACCGACACGATCGTCGGCGCCTTCATCGCCACTCTGGTTCTTTTGCCAGAAGCACTCTCGGCCATTCGAGCCGCCCTCAACAATGAGCTGCAACGCAGCCTCAATATTGCGCTTGGATCGGCACTCGCGACCATTGGCCTGACCATTCCAGCTGTCGGAATAGCCAGCCTCGTGACAGACCGGGAGCTCACCCTTGGTCTGCCAGCCGGTGACTCGATCCTTCTGGCGCTGATACTCTCGATCAGCATTCACAGCTTCGGGACCGGTCGAACAACCGTACTGACGGGGCTCGTCCACCTTGTTGTCTTTATCGCTTTCCTCATGCTGATCGCGTTCCCCTGAAATCCGCGACGTCGCGCCTGTCATCCGCTGCTAAGCGAAGCTGTTCCATCAGGCGCGTCAGGCCGGTTGTGCATAACGGATTTGCAATTGTTTTTCGTTAAAAGCTTCAGGTGAAATCGCCGATCTGGACGGATGCTCTTTCGCCTCTGACCGTGTCGGTCGCGCAATCCTGTCGAGCCAACTGTCCATGCCGCCTTCTGGAACGGATAATAAAACGGAAAAACGAACTGAGGAGCGCAAGCGGACACGGCTGCGTTCGGGCAAACTCGTAATGCTCACGGGCCAGTTTCTCACTGAATGTCATTTTCAAAATCTTGCCGGTGGCGGTGCCAAAATCAGGATTGTCAGCCAGTGTGCTGTGCCCAATCGTTTTTGGCTGTTTGACGATCAATATTGCGGCGCGCTGATGGCGGAAATCGTCTGGCGGAAGGATTCGGATTTCGGCGTGCGCTTTGTTCAGGACCCCAGCATCGTTCCCCTGAACGACACCATTCTGAGTACGCTTGCAGGAAAATATTATTCTCTCCGATGAGGCGCTGTTTCAAGCAACTGCGCGCGTACCGCTACTCGCGCTCGAGGCCCTTGGTATTCTGCTCGCGGATTTCCTTCGCCGTAATGTAATTGAATTGCTCGACAAGCAGGTCCTGCACCAGCGGCTGTGAAAACCGTGCATTGACCCCGTCAATAATCGATTTCTTGACGTCATCGAACTTGATTTTCTGTACGTCCTTCACGTCCGAAAAATGCCCGTAGAACTGACGGAAAACCTCATCATTGATAAAATAAGCCACCGGCACGTCCATGGCTTCCTTCGCGCTCTTATCCAGGGTGTAGCCAAGTTGGGACACCACGTAGCCTTGAACGGCCCCATCGATAATCACGGGCACGCTGAAGACGTCCGTCTTGCCAAAGTCGAGCACTTCCTTCGCCGATGAAGATACCGCCGCCGTTGCTGTGTTTTGCCAAACTGCGAAATACAGTGACCCAAGCGCGACGACGCAGATCCAGAGGCCGATCAGCACAATACGGATCATGCGCCCTGCCCGTTCCTTACCTGATCGGCGGTGTAGGTACCATCCGCTTCCTGCGTTTCAAGTGCGTTGCGGATAATTCCAGCCAACTCCGTCACTGCGCGCAAATGCAACTTGATAGCATCGCAATTGCGGTCAAGCTTCTTGCGCAAGCTGTCAAGAACCGGCTGCAGCGATTTGAGAGCAAGTCCGTCGACGGTCTTTGCTGCCTTGCTCATCGCCTTGTTGAAGTCGCGTAGACCGCGGCTCTTATGCGCATTGATGTCCGCGAGATCAATCGTCTGCCCATCAAGGAGCAGCCGCGTTTCACGCTCAACGACTTCTTCCAGACGCCGGATGGCGACAAGGACAGGCTCAAGAGCGGGTTCGTTTCGGGGTGCAGGTGTTACGTGTTCAATCATTTCGCCACGGTTCTGGTTATCGTTCATTGAATCCATATCCATTTCCTCCAATCTTTTCGGCCTCAGCTCTGTCGGGTTTCTTCAACGTTTTCCGTTGTTTTTAATTGCTTATGAATCAGTTGCCGTTCGATCTGGTACAAAATGACGTTTGAATCGTGCTTCTGAAAATGGTTCTGGTCATTGAAAATTCCTGGCGTCGCAGCTTCGGATCCTGCCGCTTCCGATTTGGCTTTTTTTGCACTTTGCTGTTCCAGCATGCGTGCAACGCCGATGCCACCCGCATCGGTCATCTTGTTCGCAACGGCTTCCGCCATCATGGATTTCCAGTAGTCGCCGGCGATGCCCTGGCCGAACACTGCCTGATTGTCCCCTGTGAACATGGATTCAACAAAGGATTGCAGCATAAACGCTTCGAATTTCTTGAAGGCCGGATTCGGCGCCTCGGGCGCCTTGCCGGTACCGGAAGTATCGTTTGCCAGCCCCATCGGCTGCATGGATGCAAAATTGTCGCGAGACAGCTGCATCTGGGCAGCGACGCGTGCGGACGCAATACTGCGCAGTTTTTCCACAGAGGCCCGCAATGTATCGGGATCCGCCGCCATGGCAACATCCAGCACCAGGTCGGAAGGTGGACTAATGGCCATCGATTGCTGTCCCATCCTGTTTCATGACCTGCACTCTAATCGCCCAAACTTACGGGAGGCTTGAGCCTCACACCTTTAGATTGAATGTTTTGCGAGCAGATGACCGACATATTCATCCATTTCCATGGTCGCCTCGGCCCGAAGCTTCTCTCTTTCAAAGGACCCAAGGCGACCGTTCAATATATCGAGCGTCCGTGACACTTTCAGCAAATCCCGTGTTTCCCTGGCGATATGTCCAGACAACTGTCCCTGCAGCGTCTTGTTTGTCTCGAGGCGCTTCATGATAACATGCACTGGGACAAAAGTAGCGTTGTCCCCGAAGCGCTCATTCTGCATTTTGAATAGGGCGTTATTCTCGTCTTCTATGGTGGAAAACTGTGCACTGAGTCGCGACAGTTCCATCTCATGGCGGGCCTTGGCGAGTCTCTGCAACCTGATCATTCCAAGATAGGCGGTCCGGGATGCGGTACTCATCGTCATTGCTTAAAAGCTCCTGAGATAAGTGCCGGCCTCATTGGTAAAAAACCGCAGAAGGTCCGACATACTGAAATAGAGCAGCATCAACCCACCTGCCAGAACAAATGGCATCGAGATAAAGTAAACCGGAATGGCGGGCGTCAGCTTGTTGATCAATCCCACAGCAATATTGACCACGACGGCAAAGACAATGAAAGGAGCAGCGATGCGGACGGTGCTCAGGAATGCCTTTGACAGTGTGTCGGTAAGATTGACCATAGCGGTGTCTGGCTGGAAGATACCATCGACCGGGATTGCCGAATATGAGGAAAGCAGCGCTCGAAACACTTCGAGATGCAGATCCGTCACGAAAAAGAGGCACAGGGCAGACAGGGTAATAATACTGGCTATTGCAGCTTGTGGTTCGTCCGATTCAATTGGAGCTCCGGGCGAGCCGGAATAGCCGGTCGCCATGGCAATTGCATTGGCCATGAACTGCAATGCCCAGAAATAGAGACGAGCAAGGACGCCGATCAGGCCGCCAACGATCATCTCGATGACGATAAGCCGCATCAGCATGAGCGGTGGAGCTTTCGCAGCGGGAGCAACCTGTGCAAGTACCAGCGGGACGACCATCAGCGAACAGGCAAGAGCCAGGAAAAGCCGGACTTGCACCGGAATGCGCGGGCTCGATATTCCTGGCATGATCAGCAGGCAGGCACCGACACGCGCAAAAACCAGAAAGGCCGCGATGACCGTATCGCTCAACGCCGGCATGTAGGCATCACGAGATAGTTCCGAGGGAGCGGACTTCCACGCCCCGCGCGATCTCGACATGCGACAGAACCGACAGCGTCGCAAATAACCGCTCGATGATCATGCGTATGTAGGGCCGCGCCTCCGGCGACGCGACAAGAACGAAACGCTCGCCGGCGTCGAGATGCTTGCGGATCGCAACACTTGCCTCGGTGCCGAACTGTTCCAGCAGCCGCGGATCAATGTCGAATTCGGTAACCTCGCCCTTGGCATCGCGCTTGAGGCTCTGATGGAAGACCAGATCCCAGCGATTGCCAAGCCGCAATACTGAGAGAACACTATTGTCGGCCAGGTCGCCGCAAATCTGTTGTGCCATGCGCATGCGTACATGTTCGACAATCATTTCGGAGCGGCGGATATGCGGCGCAACTTCGGCAATAGCCTCAAGAATGAGGTTGAGATTGCGGATCGAAACCCGCTCCGAAAGCAGCAATTTGAGAACCGCCTGGAGACCCGAATAAGAGAGATGGGCGGGGCAGATATCATCGAGCAGTTTGCGGTATTCAGGCCCAAGCCGATCAAGGAGCGCACGCATGTCCTTGTAGGAAAGCAATTGCGCCAGATTGTTACGAACAATTTCACTGAGATGCGTCAGAAGCACCGAGAGATTGTCGACAGTCATGTAGTTGTCGCGCTTGAGTTCAGCGGCAAAGGTTTCCGGGACGGAATAGGCCTTCATGCCAAACGCCGGTTCCCTCACCTCTTCACCCGGGACGTGCGGCGGCGGGCGGTCACCGGGAATAACCAGGATTTCACCGACCCTGAGTTCATGCGAAGCAACCACGGTCCCATGGATCTTGATGCGGTAGGTCTTTGGCGGCAGCAGAAAATCGTCCGTTACCTTGATCTCCGGCACGACAAAACCGTACTCGACAGCGAACTTCTTGCGCATCTTGTTGACGCGGTGTGCCAGTTCCAGCTGTGATGCAAGAAGCCGCGTCGAAAGCTGCTTGCCGAGACAGAGTTCGATCTGGGCTGTCTCAAGCGAGGAGCGAACGGAGTTGCGGTCTTCCTCATCAGCAGTTTTCTGCTTCAGATCCAGTTCCGCCTGCGCGGCGGCAGCTACGCGCGCCAGCTTGCGCGGCACGGAAATGCCGATAGCCGTAAGGCCGATCGCCAGCACGAAAAATGGAAAGGCAGGCAGACCCGGCAAGACACCCAGTACGAACAATAGCAGGGCGGCGACAAACAGTGCCTTCGGGTAAGCGCCTAGCTGACCAAAGACAGCTTTGTCGGTGGAACCGCGCGTACCACCCTTCGAGACCAGGAGGCCCGCAGCAAGCGACACGATCAGCGCTGGAATCTGGGTGACGAGACCGTCGCCGACCGAGAGTTTGGTGAAGACGTCAGCCGCCTCGCTGACTTCCATGCCATGGCGGGTCACACCGATGATGATGCCGCCGAAGATATTAACGGCAGTGATGATGAGACCGGCAATCGCGTCGCCACGCACGAATTTCGAGGCACCGTCCATCGAACCGAAGAAGGCGCTTTCCTCTTCCAGTTCACGGCGCCGATGCTGCGCCTGCTTTTCATCAATCAGTCCCGATGAAAGATCTGCATCGATCGCCATCTGCTTGCCGGGAATGGCATCGAGCGTGAAGCGGGCTCCAACCTCGGCAATACGTGTCGCACCCTTTGTGATGACGAGAAAATTGACGATGATCAGGATGGCGAACACCACCAGACCGATGACAAAATCGCCGCCCATCACGAATTGCGAGAAGCCATGGATGACCTGTCCAGCCGCTGCATAGCCCTCGTCACCATGGGTGAGAATCACACGCGTCGTCGCAATGTTGAGCGACAGTCGCATCATCGTTGCAATCAGGAGCACAGTCGGGAACGCCGAAAAATCGAGCGGCCGCTGGATCCAGAGCGCCACCATCAGGATCAGTACGGACAAGGCAATCGAAAAGGCAAGACCGATATCGAGGATAACCGGGGAAACCGGCAGGAAGAGAACCGTGAGGATGATTACGATTCCGAGCGCCAGTCCGACATCGCTGCCGGTCAGGTAGCCCTTGTCACCCAATCGTTTTACTGCGGCCTGCTGCACGGTCTTCTCCTATTGTCGGGGAAACAATAGAAGCTGAAGCTTACGCGAAGCCAACGCGAGAGGATTGATACTGGAAAACGCAGCCTTATCGATATACTGCCGATATCAGATGTAGGAACAGGGCGATGCGTGCGCTAATCAACATAGATGAGCTTCAGATCCGCGAATTTGACCGGCTCGCAAAAGAAGAAAAGCAATCGCGGGCGGCATTGGTCCGTCAAGCGATCAATGACTTCCTGAAAAAGCAATCGGCTGAAAGAGCCGAGGATGCATTCGGTCTCTGGGGCAAGCGTAAAATCGATGGCCCGTCTACCAGGAGGCGGTTCGGAGCGAATGGTGAAGGCGTTTTTCCAGATCGAGCAATAGACTACTTCAAAAGCCCTTCTCAATCCGCGAATAAGTCAGCAAAGTCAGGGTGTTGATCTGCGAACCAACAAAGGGTGCCGTCAGGGCGAGAACCGCCAGAATGACCAGGATCTTCGGCACGAAGGTGAGCGTGACTTCCTGAATCTGGGTCAATGCCTGAAACAGTGCGATGCAGACGCCAACCAGCATCGCCGCTCCGACCGCTGGGCCGGAGGCGACAATTACGGCCCAGATGGCCTGATTGACGATATCGAGCGCATCCGCCTCATTCATGACTAGCTGACAACAATTCCCGCCGTGATTGGTAGTTTGGCACCACCCTTGAGCGTTGCGATCATTCCATCACTGTAGATGCGGACGGATTCGACTATACCGCTAATTGTGCCATCCGCACTGGTTACAGTTCGGCCGATAATGCCGTCAGCCTGTGACAGGGATGAACTCGCCAAGAGCTGGTCAAGCTTGGTGTTGGTCTGGATTGCCTGCTCGACACTGGAAAACTGCGCCAGCTGCGTGATCTGCTGTGTGGCGTCCATCGGCTTGGTCGGATCCTGGTTTTTCATTTCCGCAACCAGCAGCTTCAGAAATGCCTGATAGTCCACGCCCGGGCCGGTTGCCTTGGTCGTATCTGTCGTCGTGCTGGTGCTTCCAACTGGAGTAGTCGTGGTCATGCGCTTGCCTCCGGCCTGATGTTCTGGTCCGCTTGAGAAGGAATGATTGGCTCTGCATCGCCTGAAAGAATCTGCGCTTCCAGCGCATAGAGCAATCGGATGGCTTTGAGCGCTTCGAATACACGGTCGTTGCAAACCATTTCGTCGATCAGCTTCAACTCTTTCAACATCTGCTGATTTTCGAATGTTGCGAGGAGTGAAGCCAACATGCGCTTGAATGCAAGACTTGCTTCCTGCTTCACAGCGGGATCAACGAGCATGATTTGCGCAGCAAAATAGAGCTGGCGCAGAGGCGTTGTTGTTTCGTCCGCCTGGAGCACGTGGCTCTCGAGAAGGAACGTCACATCGTTCATGAACTCAAGAGAGACTTTCCGGTCGGCACGCAACACCGCCCCATTCACGTAAACTTTTTCTCCGGCACGCAGCGAAATCTTCATGGCGCTTCAGATCCCGTCACGAATGATTTTGGTGATGTCGATGATGCTGTCATAGTCCGTGGAGGTTTCCTGACGGATCGCCTCCAGCGCCTTGAGAATGAAAATTCCAATCGAAATCAACGATGCGCGCAGTTCTGGCGGCAGCCCATTTGCCGGGCTGCCAAGGTCTTCGATGACAATCATCCATAAACGGGACGTAAAATGAACGGCCTCGATACCTTTGTAGGAATAGCCGCCCTCGTTACGTGCTTCTTCCAGCATCATGATCGATTGATCGAACAATGAACGCTCGCGGTCTCTGGCGCTTTCAGAACCGTCGCTCATAATGTCGTCGTATCGGGCCTGGTACATGTGTCTTTCCGCGTGTTAACGGGCGCGATGGCTGCGTCCGTTACGATTTACTTCAGATAATTGAGCAAGCTTAGGCTTTGGATCTTCACAGTGAGTGCGTAGGACGCATCGATCTGGGTTCTCAATGCTTCAACCCGGTTTGCGGCCTCGTAGGGATCAACTGCCTCCAGATCAAGGACGGAGCTATTCAGCACATTGATCTGCACCGTGAGGCGGTCGGTTGCATCTTTGGTTCGACCCTGAGCATTGCCGAGAAAGGATTGCGCGCCGGCCAGCGAGGTCGTGGTTTGCATCGTTGTGGCAGCGGCCTTGTCGATCACCGCATCAAAAGCTGTCTGATTGAGGCCAATGTCGCCGAACTCAGCTATCATCGTGTAGCTCATGGCGAGTTGACGGAAGCCCGCATTATTGGCACTCACAGAGGTCTCCGCGAGTTCGGTCGGCGCGATCCGGCTCTTGACGAGCGTATCCGATGCCGATGAAAAATTGGTGGACCAGGAGCCTGCATCGAATTCGGCCGCGAAGGAGGTGTCGAGATAATCCTTCATGTCGGCAGCGGTAATGTTTGCCACCTGGGGATCGGTGGTTGGAAAACCGAAATAATCCTGGAACGACTGCAATACTGCCGCCCGTGCCGGATCGCCGGCGGCACCATAGTCGCCGAGCGGTTTCACGTCCGTGTTCTCGCCGGCAAAGATATACTCGCCATTATAGGTGGTGTTGACGAGGTCGGTCGCGGTTTGCAACAGACCTTTCGCCTGGTCGACAATAATCGCGCGCCCCGTGGCCGATCCGCGCATCGCCGTCACATCGCCGAGAAAGCCCTGCGATCCCTTGATGATGTTACTTAGGGCATTTTGTGAGGCCGTCATCCGCTCCGCAATCACCCCGTTGGTCTCGGTCAGGACCGTCAGGCGATCATGCTCCTTGCGCAGCGAGATCGATTGGCCGGTGCGGCTTCCGAGCGCCAAACCCGTATCGAAAACGAAACCTGTCGTGGCCTCTTTTTGTGCCCTGACCAACTCTGCCTGGGCTTTTGCCAGGATATTGCGGGTCGAATTGGCCAGCATGTAGGATGAAACGGACTGGGTTTTCATGTCTATCTCACCGCCTCCAGGAGTTCGTTCAACATGGCGTCAACAGCAGAGATGATCCGCGCCGACGCCTGGTAGGAATGTTCGAGATCAAGCAGCGACTGCATTTCCGTATCGATATTAACGCCGGTTGCGTTGGAAATTGCATCTTGAGCTCGCGATGCCATAACACCGTTATATTCGTTGGTCTGAGTAACGGATTTTCGCTTGGTTTCGAGTGAGCTGATCGTTGCTGCGGAAAAGTCCAGCAGGCTCGTGTTGTTGCCGGCTGCCGCATCTGGATCGTAGCTGCGTGGCGCCGCGATAGCACTAAGGAGATTTTGCAAGCGTGCTGAAAAGCCGGCCGAGCCGTCCGTGTTCTGCACATAATCTGCTCCAGCCGAGCCGCCGTCGCGCAGAAGCGCGGGATTACCGCCCTCGGTCAGAATGAAGGCGGATGACACTTTGATCGTGCCAGCGATTCCTGGAAGGATTGTTGCGTCCGCAGGCATTGCGGGAGCACCGGAATAGGTGAAGAGACCCGGCACTGTCGGCAGTGTTGCAGGCGTATTCTGATCCGTTTCAGCAAACATGCTGACGAGGCTGCGCGCAATTTCGTCCAGCTGGCTTTGATAGGCCGGCGCTATCTCGTCGCGCAATTGCAGCAGGCCGCTCAGCCGGCCGGTGCCGTAGGGCTGCTGGAACGTGCCGTGCGACAAAGGTACGCCGTCGACATAGACCTCGTTGCCGCTTGTGCCTGCACTGAAGGCGCTGGTCGCCGTGAAGCTGATGGTTCGGGGAGATCCTTCAAAAAGCGTCACGCCGGATTCCGCGAAGATCACCATGTCGTTATCGCCGCGCGTCAGCGTCGTGATGCCGATTTCACCGGAGATCTCTTTCAGTAGCCCATCGCGCTGGTCAAGATAATCCGAAACGTCGGCACCTGTCCGTGTGTTGATGATGCGATTGTTGACTGTCTCGAATTTAGCCAGAAGCGTGTTTAGATTCTTGACCGAGTCGCTGATTTCACTATCCGCATCCTGGCGCAGTTTCTGCGTTTCTTCCGTGCCCCTGTTCAGCGCGTTGGCCAGGTCAACTGCCTTTGACACAGCTGCCTCCCCAACAGATGTATTACCTGGTTGCGATGCGTAGAGCTGCAACGAATCGCGCAGGTCGCCAAGAAGCGCACTGGGGGAGCCTGATGCATCATTGGCAGAATAGATACCCGACAGCCGGTCAAGGCCGCTCTGGAGTGTATCCGAAGCACCGAGCTGGCTGTTGCTTTCGATATATTTGGACAGAAGCGCAGCGTCCGCAGAGCGGGTCATGGAAAGATACGTCGAACCATTCGGGCCGCTGACCACCGAACCTATACGCCGCGAAAAATTGGGATCGTTGGCACCTGCAATATTGCGGGATACCAACGCGGTCTGCTTCGATACGGTCGTAAGAGCACTCTGAGCGGTGAGGAGCGCCGAAGTTAGTGACATGCCCTTGGTCCAATCGCCATTAGAAGTTCAACTACCTTTTCAGATTGACCAGCACGTCCATCAAATCCGCACCGGTCTGGAAGACCTTCGAATTTGCCGTGTAGCTTCTCTGGGATTCGATCATTTCAGTCAATTCTTGTGCAATGTCGGCATTCGACTCTTCCAGCGCTCCGGAAGTCAGGCTGCCGAAACTGCCGGTGCCGGCAAAGCCGAGCTGAACATCGCCAGACTCTGCACTCGTCGAGAAAACATTCCCGGACAAGACAAGCAGATTGTCGGGGCTTGGAACGTCGGCGAGCGGAATCTTGTAGATCGCGCGCTGCGCACCGTTCTTGTACAAGGCAACCACAGTGCCATCGGCACTGATGTCAACACTTTCGATCGGACTCGGCGTATTGCCGTCGATATTCACTTCGATAGGTGTGTAATCACCTGCGAGCTGCTTGGTGGCCGACAGATCTATCTCAAGCGCCTGGCCGTTCGGAACGGTGACGGAGAGCGATTTGTCGACCGATGTGAGTTTGCCCGTTACCCCATCAAACGTGTAGTTTTCCGTTGTGAGCGGAGCAACCGGCGTATAGGGGAAACCGCCAGCCGCCGAAGCGTTTGCATGGTCGTAAACGGCAGCTTCCCAGGTATTGGCAGCGGTCTTGGTGAAGTACACGTCGAGAACGACGACATTGCCAAGATTGTCAAATGTCTGGATCGATGTCTTGGCTGTATACTGAGCCGATGCAGTTGTGTTCGTGGGAGGCCGGTCCGCTGCTGCGATGATTGTGGCACCAGCAGGAAGGTTGGCGGTGAACGTGCCTACCCGGCTCGGATCAGCAATCAGATCGTTCTGCGAGATATTGACCTTCTCAAGCCCCTGGAAACCGTTTGTGACCGAATTCACCTGGCCGTTCACAATCGGGTAGCCCATCAGGTAATAACCCGCGGTGTTAACGAGGTTGCCCGCGGCATCCGGTACGAATGATCCGGCGCGGGTCAGGTAGGGCGTGCCCTCGGCGTTGCCGACGACGAAGAAGCCTTTGCCCTTCAAGGCAAGATCCGTTGTGGAGGTCGTGAAGCGGAGAGAACCGTCATCGGAGATGTGATGGCGAACAACCGTTTCGACGCCGCCCGAATTGTAGGCGCCGGCCGAGCTTGGCAGGACAAGCGAGGCGAACTGGGTGCTGGCACGCTTGTAGCCGGTCGTGCTGGAGTTGGCGATGTTGTCGGCCACGGTCGACAGCCGGTTGGCTTGGGCATTCATGCCCGATACACCGGTTCGCATCATTCCATAGAGGCTCATTTCCGTCTCCTTGACACCGTGATTCCGTTCAGAATCGTTAGCGCCCGATACTTGCGCGAAGCTGACGTTGGTTGTGAAAGAATTCTCAGTTCTGATCGTCCGCCAAGGGCGGAAAATCCCTCGACGATCAGTCGAGGTTGATGCAGTAGCCAAGGAAGCGCTTTGAATCGATCGGGTCATGTCCGAGCTGCTCGCGCAACTTCTTGCGCAGCTTGCTGATATGACTTTCGACGACGCTTTCCTCGACGTCACTGTCGAAAATGCCGTAGATCGCGCTGAATATCTGAGCCTTGTTAAGGCGACGGCCGCGGTTGGCAATCAGATATTCCAGTATGCGGCGTTCGCGGCGTGGCAGGGAGAAATCAACACCGTTGATCTGCGGATCGCGGCCATCGGAAAAGACCCGGATGGGACCGATCTGCGTTCCAGCATCGCCATTGCCATAACGGCGGCGAATGGCATTGATGCGCGCAAGGATTTCACGCACGTGCATCGGCTTGCGAACGACATCATCGACACCGGCCTGGAAAAGTTCCAGCGTATGCTCCAGTGATTGTGTCTCGTTTACGGCAATAACCGGCGCCGAGCAGCGCTCACGAATTTTGTGTGGAAACTGGCTGCGATTGGCACATTCCCCTATGAGAAATGCCTCGACTGCCATAATGTCGCTCTGCTGAACGGTGGCGACCCAATCGCCAAAATCGTCCGGAGCAAAACCTGTTGTTGTTATGCCCTCACGGGCGAACCACGCCGAATACCCACTCGTCACCAGACTTCGTTCGTCGACGACTACGATCACTGCCCCACCTTCCGAATCAATATGATGCCCCAAGCAACACACAACTAGCGGGGCGAATGACTCGGCGACAATCCCCAATAAATTGCACCTAATTTATTGGGAGTCCTAAATAATTTGGGGGATATCAATTTTGGGGAGCAAGCGCACGTTTCAAGCGGCTGGAGTATTATTGCTTTGAGCCTAACAAATGATGAGCGTTCGAGCAAATTCACGTTTTATTACCAAGTATTAACACGATCACTTATCGCAAAACATCCGCGCCTTTTGCGTCCAGTTTCCAAAGCCCGTGGCCACCATGTTTTCCATTACCCGGCAAACATATTGCTTCTGTGCCGGATCGTTGTTTGGCCCGGCGTGATAGCGCGCCACAGCCATGGTCCAGCTCCCTTCGCGCTTGCGGAGCTGCTTCAGGAATCGCGCGGCGTAATCCACATTGGTTGCGGGGTCCAACATTGCACTTACCGAGGAGAAAGCGCTGGCGTGAAAATAGTGATTGATCTGCATGCATCCGAGGTCAATCAGCTTTGCTCCCTGTGAATGTACCTCGTTGAATTTGACCACCGCGGCGGCAGCGGATGGCATGAATACAGCCCTGCCCTCGATGTTCATCGCATATGGCTGGAGCGAATCCTTATGGCCGGTCTCGGTCAGACCAACCGCATAGAGAATGCCTGTCGGAATATCGTATTTTGTCGAGGCACGATGCATTTCTCGTTCGCAGAGATTTTCCGCAGAAGCGGGCTGGGTTGCAAGGAAAGCGCTAAACAACCAGACCGCGAGAAGAGCGATTTTCCACTTCGGCTTTTGCAGATACTTCCTCGCGATCATCCGGTTTGACTTCTCCAAAAGGCTGCTGGCTGGTTGAGCGCTCGCCCGGTGTTCCTTGAAAACCGGAATGTGCCTGCCCGCTCGCCTGTTGCTCCTGCCCGGTCAAACTCTGCTGTCCCGTCTGCGCGTTCGAGGAGGCACTGGAGCGATCGATAACCGAAATGGTGACCGAGGAAGCATCATCCGCGACGCCCGCTCGCTGCAGGGCTTTGCCAAGTGCGTCGTGGTCGAGATGTTCCGCCATCTCCTTGTTTTCAGCCATGAGCTGGATATGCATGCCTTCGGGAGTAAGGCGCATACGGGCGGTAACCGTTCCGAGTTCGATTGGCTGCAACTGGATCACCAGGGTCTTTGTAGCTCCACCAGCACGCTCGGAAAGGACCAGGACGCCGGTGACATGGGGGCGGGCAGTCTGCACTGGCGGCCCGTTACTTGGCGCCGTTGCACCCAGTTTTGCTTCCGCCTGTACCGATAGAGAAGACGTAGAAGTTGCCGCGTCTGCAACTGGCGACGAGGGCTTCTCAACTGCGACCTTGGTCACTGCCTTGTTTTTTGGGGCTTCGGCGGATGGAACGCTTTGTTCCACGACTGGTTTCGATTCCGGGTCCTGTTTGATCGGTGCCTGACCGGTTTGTGCAACCGAGGCGCCAAATTCCACAGTCATTTTTGCTGTCCGTACCGATTGCCGTTCAGTCTTCTCGTCCGGCGCGGATGCCGGGTGGTGCTGTTCGCTCTCAAGACCGGTCGGCGCACCGATTTCGACAGATGCCGCGACTGTGTCACCCTCCGGCAGTACCTTGGGCTCGCTGGCAGGTTGCTTCTGATCGCCGTTTTCCCTTCGCTGCCGCTCAAGCAGTTGTTCGAAGGCAAGAATCGCCTGCCCGAACGCGTCCGAGGGAGCTGAGGCGGGAATATCCTTGTCCTTGTCCGACTCAACAGCGTCTCCAGACTCTTCTTCCAGCGTCGTATCGTCTTTGTCGAGCTTCAGCTTTGGCGCTGCGGCCTTCACCATGGACTTGAAATCCGTGGGGGTATCCTTTCCCCTCGCCGACTTTTGATCAGGCGTGTGATCGTCTTTGCCCTTGTCACGGACAAGCGCATCAAACCGCGATCTGAGAGGCATATCAGCTCCAATGGTCATTTTCTGGCCTTCCCGAGAAGCGCATCAATGGCGTCGAGTTTCTTTCGTGTCTCATCGATCATGGGATCCGCCTGCTCAACTGGCATCGGATCGACCCTGGCAGGTGTCCCGGCGGATACAGGATCGCTTTTGACTGCGGCCTTTTGCGGCGTATCCAGCCCCGGTATCGGCTGGGCGAGGATTCTTCCGGCCATTGCCGTTGCTGCTTCCAGCAGTTTTATATCGCGATCGTGCAGGCGCTCTTTCGGCAACTTCGAAAGCATGAATTTGGCGTCACCGGTTTTATCCGAACCGACATTGCTGATCGCCAGATAAAGCTTGGCCTGCGTGTCGTCCGCTTTGAGCGCAACTGCCAGCGCGTCAGCACGTTCCGACGCAAAACGCGCACGTTGCAGATCTCCGCTCACGATTGCACCCCGGGCAATGCGTAGATAAAATGGCAACCGGGCTCCCGGCCAGGCGAGGGACGCGATCTCCTCGATCTCCTCATTGCTGATCTTGCCCTTTATCTCCATCAATGCATCGACAAGCTGACGGAAGAAATCCTCGGAATAAGGAGAAAGAGCAAAGCGCTGCAAATAGTTGCGTGCAAGCAACCTTACCTTGTCCTTGTCACCGAGACGCGCCGCAATCATCAATCCGCGTCGCAGCGCTGCCTCTTCGAGCAGCGTCCCCGGTACAGTGAGGCGAATGTAGTCCAGCCGCTTGAGTGCTGTTTGTGCATCAATGGCAGCGAACTGTGTTGCGGTTACCAGGTAAATCGACGCGATAAGTTCGCTTGGTACATCGGCAGGCAGCTGTTCAGTAAAATTTTCGACGACGCGAACGGAATCACCATCGGCATAGGCCAATGATCCTGCAATCAGCTTTGGGCTGATCCGGTCCAGCTTGGCCGAAGTCAGAATGTTCCGCACAACCTGCGGATTGCCGCCGTTGAGCAGGTAGACGAAAATAGCGTAGGCATTGGCCGGCTTTTGCCAGACCTCGGGCTTGGCTGACGCAAGCTGATCGGCAATATGGCCAAGGACGCGGTTCAGCATCGGCAGCGCCTCCGGCTTTCCGGATGCCACCTGGTCCTGCAGCATGCGCATGGACCGTACCAGAAGATAGGGCTCCGGCGATGGCATATCGGCCCGCGCCGTCGCCAGCGGAAGGCTGATAAACCCGAAAAATAACCACCGGATATATCGCCGTGTCATCATCTGGAAGCCGTCTTGAGGAAGATGTCGATACGTCTGTTTTGAGCCGCATAAGGATCGGCCGGAATCTTGGGATCACGGTCGGCATAGCCTTCCACACGCAGGATACGCTTGGCGTCAAGTCCGCCCCGGGTCAGCATGTAATAGGCCATGTGCGCCCGCGCGGAAGACAGGCGCCAGTTGTCATAGGTCTCGCTCTTGAATGGCCGAGCATCCGTATGGCCACTGATGATCACATCACCCTTGCGGGTCGCAATGATCTTGGCGATCTCGTCAAGCACCTGCACGACACGCTTGTCGGGCTTGGCGGATCCAATGGCGAACATGCCGTAGTCGACCTTGTCGGTGAGCTGGATCATAACACCATCTTCGGTGGGTACTACCGTGATGTCGGGTGCCTTTTCTTCGTTGGCAGCACCGGTTTTCTTGGAGATTTCCGCAGCAAGCTCGCGCGCTGAAGCCATCTGCGCTGCGTCCGGCTTTGCATCCTTTTCCGCCGATGTCTTTTTGTCCGCAGACTTGGCATCCTCCGCCGCAGCGGCTTTCGTTTCAGCCATGGGCTCGCCAGCGGTTATCCGTTTCTCCAGGGCCGCCTGTTGCGCTTGAGCTTCAGCATTGCCTCCTTCACCCGCTTGCTGCTTGGTCGTCTGGTCCTGCGAGGGAGGTGCAACGGCTGGACTTGCCGTCAGCGGGAAAATCTCGTCCTCGACATGTGTGGACCAATAATTCGGATTGAAAGGATCGCGATAGGCATCACCACCCTCGGCCCCGGTCGAGGGACCAGCCTGACTGGAACCGCCATCACCTTTCGCCGACCTGTTTTGCAGGACACCGGAATCCGTGGCGATTTCAGCGAGCACTGCATAGGGGTCCTTGAAGATTTGCCGTTCTTCCTTTTCCGGCACAGGCTCCATCTGCTTTTCGTTGCGCGCGCTCTTCGTCTCAGGGTCAGTTGATTCCGGGCTTTCGAAACGAACCTTGCCTTCCTCGTTTTCTGTTTCCTCGATGCCCTTCGGCCGCGACTGCCGATCCATCAACTTGACCGGGTTGAAATAGCTGGCAACGGCCGCTTTCGTTTCCTCGTTCGCCGCATTGATGAGCCACATGACGAGAAAGAACGCCATCATGGCGGTCATGAAGTCGGCATAGGCGATTTTCCAGACACCGCCGTGGTGCCCTTCCTCGCCGTCGCCGCGGCCACGGCGGACGATGACGATCTCGCGGTGCGTTTCGGGGTCGATGTTCATCGGTTTAGATCCTTCAACGCGTCGATCAGTCGGCCCAGCCGCGTCTCGACCACCGCGTCATCCAGTTTCAACGACAGTTCCGCTTGCTGCGCTTCGGTGAAAGTGAAGCGTATCGAGTCGATCTCCGGCTGTTTGCGCAACGCCTCGAGTAGATGCCGGGGGCCACTCACATCAACAGCCGTGCCTTCAAGCCCCTTGGTCAGCCGCCCCACTTCGCTGACAAAACCGGCGATTGCCCGCTCCCGCAGACTCTCTTCGACCAATGGGGCCAGGACCGCTGCGAGGGAACCAGAAAGTTCGGCCGCCATGGCAGCCAGACCATCGCTGATCTGCGCTGCCATGCGGGCACCGGTCTGCTCCAGAAACTGGGCATCCGCTGCGGCCAGCTGTTCCTGGAATTCGCGCTCAAGTCGAATTTTCTCGGCCTCGAACAGTACGGCAGCCTCCGATTGCCCCGACTCGCGTCCCGCTGCAAAGGCCTCCTTGACCTTCAACTCGTAGTCGATGATATCGACAATATCTTCCAACGGCTCGATCGGCTCCTCAGGGGGATCGGTCCGTTCCTTACCCGCACTGGTGAAAACCGTGACGCGGTCCGCTGGCACGTGTTTTGGCGTGAAGTCCGTCAGCATGCTGGCAATGGATCGTGCGGCCATCACGCTGCCTCGTGGACCCATTGTTTCAGGATCGCCGCCACACGCTCCTCATCCATGTCGATCATCTGTTCCAGGCGATTCTGAGCCGGAACACGCATGCGCCGTCTGAGCTCGCTGAGATCGTCATAGGGCAGGCTGTGCTCCATACGGGCGGGCGGCACGGCAGGAAGACTGGTCGCGCTGGCTAGGTTCTGGATTGTGACGTCCGATCCTGCAGCGATCTGCGGCACCTCCTGAGGCTTGCCCATTTCACGCATCAGTGGACGAACGCCGAACCAGATGACCAGCACGACCGCTCCGATCAGCGCAGCCGCGTTGACGAAGCTGCCAGCCTGACGGACGATCATTTCCGACACGGGCGTTGCGGTCGGCTGCATTTGTTCGTCATCGGCTTCCATGAAGTTGACTGCCGTCACGTTGATGACGTCGCCCCGTTTCTGATCGAGCCCGGCAGCTGTCGCCACGAGTTCCGTGATCTTGGCGATCTGCTGCTCGACAAATTTATCCGGTACGGGTGTAACACCGGCGGTTGCCAGCAGCCGCGCCTGATCAATGACCACAGCAATCGACAGGCGCTTGATCTGATAGCTGTCACTCGTTGTGGAGACTGTCTTCGAATTGAGCTCGTAATTGGTCAGTTCTTCGCGCTTGTCGGTCTTTTCCGTCGAGCTGTCGCCGTTCTTGCTCGCGATCTCTTCCTGCGGGATGTTCTGTTCGACACCCGTTGCATTGTCACTGGTCGAGTTTTTCGAGTCGCCGCTCTCGCGCACCACCCGCACCGATCGTTCCACGCGCGATTCCGGATCGAACACGGTTTCATTGGTCTGGCGCCGGTCGGTATCAAGTGCAACCTGCACGCTGGTCTGGAAATGGCCAACACCAAGATAGGGGGCAAGAGCTTTGCGGATATTGTCGTCCACGGACGCCGAGACATTTTGCTCGAGCGTCGCCGACATCACCGCGCCGGCATTCGTGCCGTCATCCTTGGAAGCGAGAAGGCGGCCATAGGTGTCGAGGATGGTGACCTCGGTAGCGCTCAGCTGCGGGACCGCGGCAGCAACGAGCTGGCGGATCGACTGGGCGGATTCCATCGCAAAATCGCCTTCCGTGCGAATGACGACCGACGCCGATGGTGCCTGATCGCCCCGGCGGAAACTGCCTTTCTCGGGCAGAACAATGTGAACACGCGCGGCCTTGATGCCACGAATGGCCTGGATCGTCCGGGCGATCTCGCCTTCGAGGGCACGAACGCGGGTAATTTCCTGCATGAACGATGTGAGGCCCAGCGAGCCCATGTTGTCGAAGAGCTCGTAGCCGGCATTGTTGCTTGTTGGAAGTCCCTTTTCCGCCAGGTACATGCGCGCCTGATCAGCCTTGCCGAATGGCACGAGAACTGAAGTACCATCCGACTTGACGTCGAATGGGATGCCCGCTTCGCCGAGCGCCATGCCCATGCGATTAATGTCATCACGGCTAAGGCCAACGTATAGCGTCTCGTATTGAGGGCGATTGAGATAGAAGCTCGAAACGAGGATGGCGCTGAACAATGTGACGCCGATGATACCAAGGGCAATGAGCCGCCGCGCGCCGAGCTTTTTCAGGGCTGCCGAAAGCTGCTCGAATGTTTGTCTTACGTTCTTTTCCATCAATTCCCACCACGATCCGTAATGGAACCATAGAGGACGAAGCTTGCGCGAAGTTAGAGCGCCGCAAGCAGCTGGCGTGACGGAACGAAAAAGGGCCACGCGCGAAGCGTGGCCCGAATTTGAATCCCGAAGGATCTAAATTATTAGCCGCGGAACAGCGACAGGATGCTCTGATTGCTGGAGTTAGCAATCGAGAGGCCCTGAACACCGAGCTGCTGCTGTACCTGAAGAGCCGACAAACGAGCCGATTCTGCATTCATGTCAGCATCGACGAGGACACCAACGCCACGGTCGATGGCATCGATCAGCTTACTGTTGAAAGCAGTCTGCGACTCGATACGGCTTGCCTTGGAACCGAGCGTAGCAGCGGCTGCACGCATGGCAATGATCGTGGTTTCCGCAGCCATTGCCGTCGCTGGTGCTGTCGTGAAGGCGGCTTCGAGGTCATACTTGGCAACTGCCATGGTGTTGAGGGCAGCTGTACCACCGCCGGCAGCGGAGGTGTAACCGGTCGTGATCGTAACGGCAGTGCCGGCTGTCGACAGAAGGTTCTTGCCTTCGATCGAAGCAGACTTTGCAATGTCAACGATCTGCGCGCTCAGTTCTGCAACGTCAGCATTAACAATCGCGTTATCAACGCCGGGGCTGTTAAGCGTAGCAAGCTTCGCCTGGATTTGCTCGGCGATTTTGATCGACTCTTCGAGACCGGTAACAGCGGTGTCAACGACTGCCTTACCAACGCCGAGCGCTTCCTGCGCAGCGGAGATTGTCTTGCTCTGCGACTGCATGCCAACCGAGATCGACCAATAAGCAGCGTTGTCCGATGCTGTATTGACCTTGCGGCCGGTGGAGATACGGTCCTGCGTTGTTGCCAGATTTGCGTTGGTCTGCTTCAACGTCTGGAGAGCCGTCATTGCAGACGTGTTTGTAAGAATACTAGCCATTTTGAGAGAGTCCCTAATGAGATACTTTGATGGGACATACCGGGTTTTCACCGGTCTGACGGGGCGGCATGATGCCTGTTGTCTCAACGACAACCCGTCACGGTTGTGATGAGTACGACTAAAGTATTACTGTTTTAATAACAAGGGGCTTCGCTTTTTATGTGATGCAAAATTTGAACTACGGCTCGGTGGCACAAATCAAAAAAAGGGCCACGCTCGCGCGTGGCCCAATTCACATTGGATTGATATTGACGCTGGTTAGTTGCGGAACAGCGCCAGAATATTCTGGGCGTTGGAATTAGCGATCGACAAAGCCTGCACACCGAGTTGCTGTTGAACTTGGAGAGCCGACAAACGCGCAGATTCTGCATTCATGTCCGCATCGATCATAGCGCCCACGCCCCGGTCGATCGCATCGCTCAGCTTGGAGATAAAGCTCGTCTGAAGGGTGATGGTGTTTTTGGCAGCTCCGAGAATGGCAGCGCCCGTAGAAAGCTTCGCAAGAGCGGTTTCGACCGATTCAATTGCTGTCATGACTGCGGCGTCGTCGAGCCGGGTGGTGCTGGAGTCAAAAAACGTTGTAGCAAGAAGGCCGCCGACGATGCCTCCGGTCCCGGCGACGTCCAAGATCTGGGTATCGGCCGCTGCAACGTTAATCGTATCTATGGTTACCGTTGTACCAACGCGGTTATAGGATGCGGTCACTTTTAGATCAGAGGTGGCAGTCCCGTCGTTCTGCAGCAGATTCGAACCGGCATAATTGGCATTTGTCACGGCCGACTTAATAATGTTCTGGTAGGCCTTGATCTCCGTCTGGAGTTTCTGTTGATCCTCCAGGCTGGCACCTTTGGCGGCTACCAGTTTCTTTTTGATTTCGTCCACGGCATCCTTGACGACGTTAATAGCTGTATACGCAGTATCAACCTTGCCTGTCCCAAGCCCAAGCGCATCCGTAACCGCCGATAGAGCTTTGTTGTCTGATTGCATTGTGGTCGAGATCGACCAATAGGCAGCATTATCCGAAGCTTCAGAAACGCGCAGGCCGGTTGAGATACGGTCTGGGTCGTAGCGAGCTTCTTGTTGGTGGCTGTAAGTGTCTGAAGCGCGGTCATTGCCGACGCATTGGTCAAAATACTGGACATGAAATAATCCCTTGAAAAATATGGCAGGGACATACCGGATCGGCCGGTATAACGGAGCGGCCTCATGCCTAGCGCCTTAAATATCGCGACCCGTTATACGCCGATGTTAAATCGACACGTACTCAACTTTCAATTCGACTTAGGATGTAGGGTTTTGTGCTAAGAATACGAGCGTATCAAGCTTCCGACCAGAATATTCCAGCCATCGATCAGCACAAAAAACAGGATCTTGAATGGCAGTGACAAGACCGTTGGCGGCAGCATCATCATACCCATGGACATGGTGAGGGTCGCGACGATCAGATCGATCACCAGAAAGGGCAGGACGATCAGAAAGCCGATCTCGAAGCCGCGGCGCAGTTCGGAAATCATGAAGGCCGGAACAAGAATGCGCATGTCAACCACTTCATTGGCCTTGGTGCGAAAGGATTCATCCGCCAGATCCTCGAACAGACGCAAATCCTTGTCGCGCACCTGCCGCAGCATGAATTCGCGAAATGGCGTCATGATCTCGTTGATCGCAACGTCCTGCGTGATCTGATTGTTGACGAGCGGCTGAACACCATTTTGCCAGGCCCGGTCGAAGACGGGCGCCATCACATAGAATGTCATGAACAGGGCGAGGCTGATCATGACCAGATTGGCCGGTGTGGTCTGAAGACCAAGTCCTGCACGCAACATAGAAAAAGCGATGGCGAAGCGCGTAAAACTCGTCACCATGATCAACAGGCCCGGCGCTATCGAAAGAACCGTGAGCACCGCCAGCATCTGGATGATCTGGCCGCTGGTCGAGGCGCTTCCCGGCGGGATCAAACCTTCGAGCAAGGAGGTTTGTGCCAAGGCCGTACCGCTGAAGGCAAGAAACAGCGCGGGTGTCAGAAGACGTCGTTTCATTCCATCACCAGCGCCCAGATGTACACTTTCTCGATCTTGCCTTCGGAGCGCATGACCGCCCTCTCCTGGAGATCCATCCTCAGATATTCAAGCCCGGCCGGACCACGCAGCTGCATCAGGTTAACTGTCTTCAGGAAAGCCATGAAATCGCCGCCGATCATCGCAGCAAGATCATCCGATATTTTTTCGCCGGGCCGTGCAACGACGCCGGCTTCCAGCCTGATCCACACGTCCTGCGGCAACTTTATATTGGTGAGGATCGGCTTGAGCGGTACGACGCTTCCCGAAGGCATTTCTTCGCCCGGTTTTTTCCTGGGAGCCTCCACCGAGGCTGTGCCGCCGCCATGCGTGGTCAGGCCCAGCTGACCACCAAGGAACCATCCACCGCCCGCAGCGACGAGGGTTAGCATCGCCACGACGGCGATCAAGGCCACGGTGGACGGGCCTTTCGGCTGCGATGGTGTGTCTTCGGCAAGGCTGCTCATCTTCCTCGCCTCTCTTAGAACGGTGCAACGGTGTCGAGGACCTGCTGCCCCCACGGCGGTTGCTGCACCTCGCTCTGGCGTCCACGCCCGCCATAGGAAATGCGCGCCTCCGCGATCTTTTCGTACGAAATCGTATTGTAACCGGAAATATCCCGAGGCCGCACAACGCCTGCAACATTAAGAATACGTAATTCGTTGTTGACGCGGACCTCCTGCGATCCCTGGATGATCAGATTGCCGTTCGGCAGGATGTTGGTGACGATCGCCGCAACCCGCAGATCGATCTTCTCGGATCGCTCGATCTTGCCCTCGCCCTTGGAACTGCTGTCCGAATTCAGATCCAGATTGCCAGCAATATCACCGCCCGAAATTCCGCTGCCGCTGATATCAGCCGTCGCGCCATAGACCTGCGATGAAACACGCGACCGGTTGGACTTGTTGTCGAATTTTGCCTCTTCGTCGATCCTGATGACAACGGTGAGCACGTCGCCCGGATTGCTCGCGCGCGGGTCGCGGAAAAAACTGACCTGCTGGGCAGGCCACAGCGAATACTTCTGCGGCCGGGGCTGCGTCGGATAATAGGCCGGGTCCGAAACACTGAAGGAGTATCCGACACCGGCACCGACCGGCGACATAGCCGGCGCACGATTCAGATCGCGAAAATTGTCTGCGCATCCCGAGAGAGCGAGAACACTGACAAGGACCATCGAGGGTGCCGCTTTTTTCATTGGGCGGTTCTTTCTGTTGCTGGAACGACACGTGATCCCACAATGACCCGGGCAAGCCGGGACGATTTCTCGGCGGGCATCTCGTTCAAGATGACGCTGGATACGCGTGGATTGAGCTTCAGCAACAGCGCCGCCGCAGCCTCGTCGCCGAGCAACGCCATCTGTGCCGCGGCAGCGTCCGGACGCATTTTGGAAATGATGCCGACAAGCGAATCCTCGGCCTTGTCCATGAATTCATCACGTCGCTTCAGCCAGACCTCGTATTCCTTGCGCTTGGCATCAAGCTGCTCGATGCGGCTGTCGATATCCGCACGAAGCTGTGCGAGTTCGCGCGTCTGCATGGCATAGCGTGCGTCCGTCGCCTTGTCGGTGATGTTGGTGCAATAACGATCGATTTCCTGACCTGTCTCATCCTTGGGCGTTGCTTCCTGCGTAAGCCCATAGGCGATCGGGAAAAGCAGCGCCGAGTTGAAGGCGAAGACGGCGCAACTCACTCTGATGACCTTCTTCATGCGTATTGCCGTGCTCATTGGACCACCAGTTCCGCATGCAGGGCGCCCGCTGTCTTGATGCCTTGCAGGATGGCAATGATACCTTGCGGCTTCACGCCGATCTGGTTCAGGCCCTTGACGAGATTCTCGAGATCCGTTCCGCCGAGGAGGCCGATGTTCGACGTTTGCGTGGCCTCGATTGCCGTGTTCGGCTCGACCGCTGTGACGCCATCTGAAAAGGGCTCAGGCTGAACGATCGTCGGCGTTTCAGTCACGCGGACCGACAGGCTGCCATGACTGATCGCCACCCGCGAGATCCGCACCTTCTCGCCGATGACAACTGTCCCGGTGCGCTCATCGACAACGACCCGCGCCACTTCATCTGTCACCACCGGCAAGCCCTCGATTTCGGCAAGAAAGCGTGTCGCAGAAATGTTCTTTGGCTTGCGCAGCCGGATCGACTTGGAGTCGCGTTCCTTGGCCACCGGCTGGTTGTAGCGCCGCTTGGCAAAGGCATTGATCGTGTCGGTAATGCGCACTGCGGTGGTGAAATCGGGTTCCCGCAGCTCGACGACAAGTTCATCCTGACCAAAATTTCCGGTCACTTCCTTTTCAACGAGCGCTCCGTTCGGAATGCGGCCGCTTGTGGGAACACCCTGCGTCAGGGTGGAGGCATCGCCTGATGCGGTGAAGCCGGAGACGATCATATTGCCCTGCGCCACCGCGTAGGTCTGCCCATCCGCAGCCGCCAGCGGCGTCATGACCAGAGTTCCACCCGCCAATGATGTCGCATCACCCAGCGAGGAAACAGTGATATCGATGCGGGAGCCGCGTCCGGCGAAGGGCGGCAGATTGGCGGTGACGATCACCGCCGCAACATTCTTCACACGAGAAGCGCCTGGCGGCGGACTGATGCCAAGATTGTCCAGCATGGCGCGCAAGGACTGTTCGGTGAAGGGCGCGCTCCGCAGACTGTCGCCCGTCCCATTGAGACCAATGACAAGACCGTACCCAACCAGCTGGTTTTCACGGACGCCCTGTATGTTGGCGATGTCCTTCAGGCGTGCGATCGCTCCGCCTTCCCCCAAGGGCGACGCGGCACCACCCCACCGTCCGTCATCGGCCTCCCGCTCAGCCTTTCGCCAGGCAGCCTGCGCTTCAGCAGGCGTGCGAAAATCCTTGGCATTGGGAGACGATTCGGCTGCGTGGACGACGGCCGTTCCCGCAAGAAACATCAGACAAAGGGCAGCGGCAAGACGCATCATTGCATCCCGACCTGGATGCTACCGTCGGCCAGGACTGTGCCTGATACAATGATGCCGCTGTCGATATTTCGTACCTTGACGAAATCGCCGGAACGTCCAGGTTCCATCGGTATGCCCTTGGCGGTGATGACCAGCGCTCCCGTGTTGTACACCAGCGCTACAGGCACACCGCGCTGGATCAGGTTAGGCTCGTTAACCGCCGTGACTAGAATCGGCTGTCCCGGCAAGAGCGTTCTGCGCGCGACCTTGCCGACGAGTTGTTCAGCGGACATGACGTATTGACCTGCCGCACTCGCCTTGATGGTGAAGAACTTTTCCTGAAGTCCCGCATTGCCAATGGTCTGGCCAGGATAAATAATCTGCGACGGAACGAGGAAAGCTATCCGGTCTGCATGGGCGGCAAATGCAAAGGGTAGCATGCATATGGCAAGCGCCAATATGCGGATGATCGTCTTACCCCGGTATGTTGCCGCCATCATCAAATCCTTAGCGCAGGTTCTTCGAAACGACGGCGGCCATTTCGTCGGCGGCCTGAATAACCTTGGAATTCATTTCATAGGCCCGCTGGGCCGTGATCAGATCGGTTATTTCCTTGACCGGATCGACGTTGGAGCTCTCGAGATAACCTTGCTTCAAGGTCCCAAAACCGGGATCGCCGGGGACACCCACAACGGCATCGCCGGAGGCATCGGTCTGGCGGAAGAGATTGTCCCCGAGCGGTTCCAGGCCAGCCTCATTGGCAAAATTGGCAATTTGCAGCTGGCCAAGATTCAAGAGCTGGGTCTGATCCGACATTTTGGCAAAGACCTGGCCACTTTCAGTGATCTTGACTTCGATCGCGTCGGTTGGGACGACAATATTTGGCTCGACGAGGTTGCCGTCCAGCGTCACCAATTGCCCCGTGCCGTTAGTGTTGAACGCACCGGCGCGGCTGTAGAGAGTGTCTCCCGCCGCATTCTGGATCTGAAACCAGCCGCGGCCGACCAAGGCCACGTCGAACGGGTTGCCCGTCTGATTGAGCGCGCCCTGAATGTGCAGGTTGCGCACGGCTGCCGTCTGTACGCCAAGTCCGACCATCGCCCCTTCCGGAATGACACTCTGGTTCGCTGCGTTCGGCACGCCTGCGGTGCGCTCCGCCTGATACAGAAGATCCGAGAACTCGGCCTTGGCGCGCTTGTAACCGGTCGTGTTGATATTGGCGATGTTGTTGGCAATCACTTCCAGATTGAGCTGCTGGGCGTTCATGCCGGTGGCAGCGATGGTGAGCGCTTTCATTGAGATTCCTTAAATCGGCATGCGACTGATTTCGAGGTAGGCCTGAACGATCTTGTCACGGATGGCGATTGCCGTTTGCAGCGATTGCTCCGCATCCATGACCGCATTGACCACGTCGCGGGTCGGCACATCGCCCGTCATGCTCTTCATCGAAACCGCTTCGGCACTTTCAAGCTTGCCGCTGACCGATCCCGCCAGCTGCGACAGGACATTGTCAAAGGAGGGCTGACCGGTGGCAGCAGCCGGCGAGGCTGCAGCGGTACCCTGGTTTACGGTCTCCGACAGCTTCGAAAGGGCGTTGCGGGTGGAAACACTGAGAAGTTGGTCTATCATCAGGAATTCCTCAAAAGATCGACAGTCATCGCAATCAGTTCGCGTGCTTGCTTGACCACCTGGAGATTGGCTTCATAGGAGCGATTGGCTTCACGCATGTCCGCCATTTCGACGACCATGTTGACATTGGGATATTTCACATAGCCCCTGGCATCCGCTGCCGGATGGCTCGGGTCATACTGTTCGGTAAAGTCGGAGATATCCTTGCCAACTTCCGCAATCCGCACGGTTTCAACGCCGGTGCTGCGATCAAGCTCGGTAGCAAAGGACACGGTCTTGCGGCGGTAAGGATCGCTGCCCGCCGTCTTGCCGGTCGACTGGGCGTTGGCAAGGTTTTCCGACACGATGCGCAAACGCGTCGATTGCGCAGAGAGACCGGAGGCTGCAACCTTGAGGGCGGCTTGTAGCGGATCGGACATGCCCTTAGCCCTTCACAGCTGACAGCATCATGCGGTGAAACGCCTTCACGATGCTGGTGTTGAGCGCAAACTGGCGATTGATCTCGCCGGATTTCACCATTTCCGCTTCGAGGCTGACCGTGTTCTTCGAATGATTCTGTTCGGTCACGGCATCCTTGCGCAGAGCAGTTGCCGCAATGCCGGAGGCGTCGATTTCGAGATGTTTCGGATTGGTTGCTGCCATGGTCAGCTGTGTCTGTTCCAGCACGTCCTTGAACGGCTCGACGTCGCGTGCCTTGAAAGCCGGCGTATTGGCGTTGGCCACATTTCCCGAGACTGCTGCCTGTCTCACCGAAAGCCACTCAGCCTGACGCGACGCCAGATCGAACAGATGGATTCCCTGCATGTCTTTCCTCGCACGTCTGACCCGATTAATCTGGCCTTAACCTATGCCGTCAAACTTGCGTGAGACTTGCGGCGTGATCAGCTTCCGAACTTATGTCCAGAACGAGAGTCATTTGCCCGCCGGCAAAATCAGTTCGTGCGGTTGATCACATCCCCGTCTGACGTCTTGATCTGCCAGCTGCCTTGATCATTGCCGCGCTCAATCGCAACAAGCTTGCTGCCATCCGGCAGTGTCGAGCCTTTTTCGACAAACCAGTAGCCGGTTTCGTCTTCGATCATGACCAGCCCGCCGACGATTTCGCGCACCAGGAACACCGGCTTTCCCGGGAATGGCTGTTTGCTGGCTTCTTCGATGCGCGCCAGCCTGTCTGCTGTCTGCTCTGAAGTTGTTGCCGTGGTCATCAGATCAAGATCTTCACCTCGCCTCTGATGCAGGGACGAGCCCTGGTTGCCGTGAGTCGCGCGTACGACTTTCTGGTTCGTCCGATCGAGCGGGTCACGCACCTCCTTGCCCGATGCCGGCGGCCTTGGCCGTGCTTCGAGAATGTCGTAGTACATGACAAATGGCAGAACAGCGCAGATGGTCGCGAGAAAGAGGCCCGCTCCCTTCAGATAGCCATCGAAGCGCTTGTCGCGCGGTCGGGATACAACTGCGGCCACTGCAACGGAAGATTTACCCGGCGCGGGTTGCTTTTTGGTCACGATGGCTCCTTTGGTCTGAGCGCCGCGGCAAGATCGCTATACGGATCCTGGGCGAGCGGCGAAGCAGGCGTCTGTTGCATGGCGTCATAGATGAGCGGGACAAGGTTGACTGCCTGATCGATGAGGGGATCGCTCCCGGCCTGGTAAGCGCCGATCATCCGCAAGTCCCGGGTTTCCTCGAAACGCGCGACCAGACCACGCAAACTTGTCACGAGCTTGGCCTGTTCCGACGTCCAGTTGTGCTGGGCAAGACGCGAGATCGAGCCCAGAATATCGACGGCGGGGAACCGGCCTTGCGCAGCAATGCCGCGCTCGAGCACGATATGGCCATCCAGGGTACCGCGGATGGCATCCGACACGGGATCATTGTGATCGTCGCCGTCAACGAGAACGGCATAGATACCGGTGATCGTACCGCCACCCGCGAGGCCGGGCCCTGCTCGCTCCAGCAGCCGAGGAAGCTGGCTGAAGACACTCGGTGGATAGCCGCGTGAAACGGGCGGCTCTCCTGCGGCAATGGCGATTTCGCGCGCGGCGTGCGCAAAGCGAGTAATTGAATCAACAATCAGCAGGACGTTGTCGCCGCGATCGCGAAAATACTCGGCAATGGCGGTTGCGGAATTGGGTGCAAGCCGGCGCATCATCGGACTTTCGTCGCCGGTGGCAATGACAGCAATCGTCTTGTCGAGTTTGCCCGCCATGGTGTCTTCAAGCATGTCCCGCACTTCTCGCCCGCGCTCACCGGTCAGCGCTAGCACCACGGTGTCGAAATCAGTGGCTTTGGTCATCATGGCGAGGAGCGTTGACTTGCCGACACCCGACCCGGCGAAGACGCCCATACGCTGGCCAAAACACATTGGCACGAACACATCGACTACATTGACGCCAGTGCGTAGTCCTGTCTCCACCCGGCTTCGATCCATGGCAGACGGTGCAGGGCAATCGACCGGCTTCGGGTCGGTTCCCGCCGACAGGAGCCCCTTGCCGTCGAGTGGCGCGCCAAGCGCATTGATCACCCTGCCCTTCCAGTCAGGTGCAGGGGCAATCCGAAATGGCCCGTCGGGAAAGACAGGTGTTCCAAGGGGCGGCATGATGCGGTCATCAAACGGCTTGACCAGTACCCTTGCCTGTTCGAGCCTGACGACCTCGGCCGGGTGGAGCCGATTATCGCAGCGGATCATCACCATATCGCCGAGCTGTACCCTGTCCGAAATCCCGCGAACACCCATTGCCGAGCGCGAAACTTCATTGACATAGCCGCCCACCACGACCGGCGCACGTTCCTGGCCGATCTGCGAGACCAGTCTTGCCAGCGCCTCAAGACTGCCTGTCCTGCTGCTCATCGTCTGCAAAGCCGTTTCAAGAGCCTGCATGATCAACCGGCATGCTCGTGGATGGAAATTGCGAGTGATTGATCCGTCACGTCTTCGATCCGAGTGTCTTGATCGCTTCAGTGTAGGCATTCTCATTACCGCGAAGCAGTGCATCAACACGTTCGAAGGCGCGCGTCACGCTCATCAGGCGCGTCATCTCACTGATGGCGTCAACATTCGAGCCTTCGATTGAACCCTGGATGACTCCTGCATTCGGATTATCCAGGGCCGGCTGCGCAGCGACACTTGGAATTACTGCAGAATTGTCGAAATAGGTGAGCTTGGCATTGGGACTGATGGTGAAAAGCCCGATTGCGCCCAATTGCCGGCCGTTCTGATAAACAGCGCCATCCGATGAAATTTCCGGTGGTCCGCCATTCGGATCGATCGTCAGCGGCTGCCCCCCCGCATCCAGAATGGGATATCCCTTGACCGACAGCAATTCGCCGGTCGTCGACATCTGCATGCGCCCGTCGCGTGTATAGACCTGACCGGCGGGCGACCGAAGCGCGAACCACACGTCGCCCTTGGCGGCGACATCCAGCGGATTGCCGGTCTGGGTGATCGGTCCTGCCTCGGTCTTGATATAGCTTTGCCCCGCCGAGACAAAGCTCGAATCTTCCGCAGCCTTCGACACCATGGTCTCGAATTTCATTCCCGTGGCGCGAAAGCCCGGAGTCGACATATTGGCCACATTCTGAGCCAAGACATCGAGGCGTCGCTCCAGCGAGATTTGCGAGGAGAGTCCTACATAAATCGAATTTTCCATCAGCGTCCGCCCAACTTGAAGGATTGCAAGGTTGTTAGAATGCTGTCCGCGATGCCGATCGTCGTCGATCCGCCGATCAACATCGAAGGGATGCTGGTTGCCGTTGAAGGGTTTTTCAGCTCGTACATGGCAGTGAAGCGGGTCATCAGCTTGTCAAGCTTCTTCGGGTCTTTCAGATCGGCGAGATTAAGCTTTTCCTCGACCATCTTCGCCTGCCGGTCGATGTCCATATTGGATGTCGCCGCCGGGATGGAGAACGTTGTCTGAAACACTTCCAGCAGCGCCTTGTCGCCAAGAATTTGATAAGCGCTGGTTATTGTTGGTGCCTTGCGCGCGAAATAAAGGGCGAGCCGAACCCCGTCGTTCTGCTGTCCGGTCTCAACCTCCAGCGTTTGACGGACATATTTGTCGACGACTGGCTGGAGCACGCCCGGCTGGCTGGTCGCCTTGTCACCCAGTTTGGCGAAATCGAAGGCGGCGGCAAATTCCTTGTAACGCGTATCGGTCAATTTGTTGGCAAAGCTGTTCTTATCCGTAACACCTTCCGTCAGCACCTTGCGAATGAAGGCCTTGGCATAGGCCATATTATCAAGGCCAAAGGCTTTCAGGGCATAGTTGTAAAGTTTGGTGTCCTTCATGAAGTCATCGATTGTCTTCACATTGCCGATGTTCTTCAGGTAATAGTCGCTGTCGCGCTGCACCACCGGCTCCTTGGCGACGCGGGCGAGTGAGCGCGGCAAATCCGCAGCAATCAAGCGGTAGCTCGTCATTGTATTGATCATGATGCGCCTTTCCCGAAGCGTTTGTCCCATCTGTGTCAAATCAAGCTTGCCTGAAGCTGTCGATCATGAATTGAGTGACAGCTTCAAGCGGCACGACCCTCCTGGCTTGGGCCTCCAGTTTGGCGCGCTTTCTGCAAGGTTCACACAAGCCGACGCTGCTAGCCCTGCAATGCTGGCAAATGTGCAGGAGAGCGTCTTGGGTATTCTTGTTGGACTGGTTGTGACGATGGGATGTCTGCTTGGCGGTTTTATCGCCATGGGCGGCCACGTCTCGGTTCTCATGCAGCCATGGGAATTCGTCATTATTGGCGGTTCGGCGCTCGGCACATTCCTGGTGGCCAATCCGTTTTCTGCCGTCAAAGATACCGGCCGCGCCTGCATGGAAGCCTTCACCAACAAGATCCCCAAGCAGCGGGACTATCTTGACGTCCTCGGCGTCCTCTACGCCCTGATGCGCGAATTGCGCGCCAAATCGCGCAACGAGGTTGAGGTCCACATCGACAATCCGACCGAGTCGGCGATTTTCCAGACTTTTCCGAGCGTGCTGAAAAATCACGACCTGACACATTTCATCTGCGACTATTGCCGGCTCATCATCATCGGCAATGCGCGCTCACATGAGATCGAGGCATTGATGGATGAGGAAATCCACACCATCTCCCGCGACAAGCTGAAGCCCTATCATGCGATGGTCAGCGTTTCCGAAGGCCTGCCGGCGCTCGGTATTGTCGCGGCGGTCCTTGGGGTCATCAAGGCAATGGGTGCTCTCAATGAATCGCCGGAGATTCTCGGACACCTGATCGGTGCGGCACTCGTCGGAACCTTTGCAGGTATTTTCCTCTCCTACGGCGTCGTCGGCCCGATCGCCACCAAGATCAAGACGACCCGCGAAAAGCAGAACCGCCTCTACATGGTCGTCAAGCAGACATTGCTTGCCTACATGAATGGCGCCCTGCCCCAGATCGCGCTCGAATATGGCCGCAAGACCATTTCCGCCTATGACCGTCCATCGATTGATGTGGTCGAGCAGGAAACACTCACGACCGTTCCGATACAACAGGCGGCTTAGAACCCATGGACGTCGAGACTGAACAGAAACGACCCGATGTACTCGCTGAAAGCATCCTGCGTGCTGCAGGCATGTCGGTCGACGATCTCAAATCGCTGGAAGCAGTCTTCCGCGATCTCGCGGCGTCATTCGGTGCGAAAGTCGCGGCGCAGACCGACGTTGCAGTTGGTGCGGAATTCGTCCGCATTGAATCGCTGGAGAAAGACGAGATTGCCGACACGCTGCATCGGTCCGGTCTTGTCGGCATGGTTCCGGTTGCCAAATGGGGATCCCGGCTGCTTCTCATTGCGGATCGCAGCTTTGTCGATTGCGGCATCGAAGCGCTTTTCGGTTCGGGCGCCAGTCACGAGACCGGCGCCGCGAGCAGGCCGCTGACAACCGTCGATCTCGGAATTGCCCGGCAGATCTTTGCCGATGTGACAGCCTCGCTCGACCACATGTTCGCCGGCGGGAACGAGCCGTTGTTTCAGATTGGCGATCTCGTCGAAGCCGCGCATCTCGCGCCCAACACAATCACTGAAACACGCATGATTTGCTGCGCGATCACGCTGAAAGCTGCTGGCCGTTCAGGTCAGATCCTGATCCTGCTGCCGCGCTCGAGTTTCCGACCAATGCAGGATGCCATTGCGCGATTGCTTCGTCAGCCGGCACATCATTCCGATCCGGCTTGGGCAAAGAAACTTCGTCTGGAAGTCAGCCGCGCTCACATCGATATCGAAGCCTATCTGCAACAGGGATCGATGACGCTGGAGCAGATCGCGCTGCTCAAGCCGGGCCAGGTGCTGCATTTGCCAAAGGATGCAATCGATCAGGTTCGCCTGCGCAGCGGCAAACAATCGCTTTACAAATGTCGTCTTGGCAAGGCCGGCAGTGCTTTTACCGTGCGGATCACCGATCCTATCAACGAAGAAGAGGACTTGCTCGATGAGCTTGCTGCTGGTTAATCTTTTTTCGCTAGCGCTGACCGCAGCGTCGCTCCTTGTCTTCTTTACGGCCCTGCGCAAAGCCAATCGTCTGATGGCGATGAGCCGCACTGTCGCGCAGCAGGTGGCCGGTTCAGCGGCCAGCCTCGAGCAAGCCTTGTCGGTTCTGCGAACCGAGCGGGAAACCTGCCGCGATGAGAGTGTCCGCCTTGAAGCCAGGCTGAAGGATTCTGACCGGGCCCGGTCAGAAATCACCAAGGCCATTGATCTGGTCAAGCGCGCGAAGATAGATCTCAACGAGAATGTAGTGCCTTTCCCGGCAGCAGCCTCGACGCAAAGCGCAGCGCCAAGGCAAGCGGCGCCAGTGTTTGTCTCCCAGGCCGCACCTGTTATGCCAACACAACCCGGCGTTCCGGCAAAGCCCCTCCCCGTGTTCGTCAACCGCATCGTCCGCTCTGCCGATGTGGCAAGCGCCGTCCTTTAAAACCTTTTCCCGGGACCCTAGACCATGGCCATTTCCGACAAGAATTCGATCGAAGACGAGCTTAACGAAGCTATCGAAGATCTGAAGCGTGACAATCCTCAGCCCAATCGCAAGCCGCAAGGGTCGAAGCCGAACATCGATCTGATCATGGGCATTCCCGTGGATGTTCAGGTGGTCCTCGGAAGTACGTCTATGCCCGTCGCCAATCTGATGAAGCTCGGCCGCGGCGCGGTCGTCACACTGGACAAGCAGATCGGCGACCCGGTCGATATCGTCGTGAATGGTCGCGTCATTGCCCGCGGCGAGGTGATCGTTCTCGAGGACGACTCCTCCCGCTTCGGTGTCAGTTTGACCGAGGTTATCGGCAGCGGCGTCTGAGCGAGACTATATCCGTTTACACTTCACAACCCTTTAGAAGCCGGGCCGCATGAGCGATCAAGAAACACCTCAAAGTCCAAGCGCCATCAAGGACCTGTCAGGTCCAGAAAAAGTGGCGGCTTTGCTCGTGGCGATCGGGCGGCCATCCGCGTCGCGGCTTCTCAAACATTTCAATGCTGATGATCTGCGTTCGCTGGCCGGGCATGCACGCAAGCTCGAGCCGATTACGCCGGGTGATTTCGAGGAGCTCGTGAAACAATTCGAGAATGCCTTTGCCGACGGCGCACCGGTCTCGGAGGCCGGAATACGCTTTGAGGGACTGCTGCGCGAGACGCTTTCGGCGGAAGATGCCAGTGCGGTAATTGAGAACCGACGTCCCGAACTGCTGACGCAAGAGTCGGTATGGGATCAGCTTCCACGCATACCAACCGACGTCCTTCACAGCTACCTGGTTGCCCAGCACCCGCAGGTCACCGCCTATGTCATCTCCCGCCTGCCCTCGGATATTGCGGCAAAGCTCCTGATCCGCTTCGGTTCATCGGAGCGCAGCGCCATCATCCAGCGCACCCTGCACATCCGCAAGGTTGAGCCAGCCATATCGACGATGCTGGAGACGATCCTCCAGCGCGAAGTCACCGGCAAGGACAATACCAGTTCCGAAAAGAGCCACCATGGGACCATCGCCAATATCATCAATCAGCTCGATAAATCCGAGAGCGATGAAGTCCTGGCCGGCCTCACCGATCTTGGCGCAGATGATCTCGCCAAGATCAAGGCCAAGCTCTTCACCTTCGAGGACATTGCGCGCATTTCCCAGCGCGCGCGGCTCGTACTTTTCGACGAAATCCAGACCGATGTCGTCACGACCGCCCTGCATGGCTGTGAACCGCAATTGCAGGAACTCATCCTCCAGTCGCTGTCGACCCGCGGACGCCGGATGGTGGAAACGGAGCTCTCCAGCCAGACCAATATCAATTCCAATGCCGTGACGGAAGCGCGGCGTGCCATTGCCCGTACCGCGATCGTGCTGGCGGATCGAGGCGACCTCAAACTCGACGCGGAGGATCCCGCACCATGAATCAAAGATTCTGATCGCTGATGTCGGATGGCGCCGATAAGGAAAGTAAAACCGAGGAAGCGACTGAGAAGAAAATCAGTGATGCGGTCGAGAAGGGCAATCTTCCTTTCTCCCGCGAAGCACCAATCCTCGCGTCCATTATCGCGCTCCTTGTCATCCTGATATTCGTCGTCGTGCCGGGCGGGACGAAACTGACATCTTTCCTCTCCGAATTGCTCGACAAGAGCGATGATTGGCGGCTCAACAGTGCCGACGATGCCCGGCAATTGTTCGGGATCATCGGCGCAGCAGTTGGCGTTGCGTTGCTGCCCGTCCTGATCATTATTCCGGGGGCTGGCATTCTTGCGTCTGTCCTGCAAAACGCCCCGCGGATTGTCTTCAACCGCATCCAGCCGGAAGCTTCGCGCGTCTCCATCGTTAAGGGCTGGTCGCGCATTTTCGGCTCGTCCGGCCGCGTTGAATTCCTGAAAGCCACTTTCAAATTCGCGGCGGCCAGCACCATTGTCTTCATGATCTTCTTTGAGGACAGCCATTTCTTCGTCGATGCGATCATTACCGAGCCGAGCCAGTTGCCGGAACTCATTCGCACCCATCTGACGCGGCTGCTCTCTTCAGTAGCGATCGCCGTCACCGTTCTCACCGCATTCGATCTTGCCTGGACGCGCATCCATTGGCGCAGCGAACTCAGAATGACGCGCCAGGAGATTAAGGATGAACACAAGCAGGCGGAAGGCGACCCGCTGCTCAAATCCCGCCTCCGTTCGCTTGGGCGCGACCGCGCGCGTCAGCGCATGATCGCGTCCGTTCCAACGGCCACGCTGATCGTCGCAAATCCGACACACTTCTCGGTTGCTCTCCGGTACAATCCGGCCAAGGATTCGGCGCCTATGGTCGTGGCCAAGGGACAAGATATCATTGCTCTCAAGATCAGAGAGATCGCAGAGGCGAATGACATACCGGTATTTGAGAATGTACAATTAGCGCGATCGCTCTATAAGCAGGTTCAAGTCAATAACGTGATCGCACCAGAGTTCTACAAGGCAGTAGCTGAGCTTATTCAATTCGTTAATATGCGTCGTAAATGATCGCGCTGCTTGTAATCGGATCAATATATGAAAAGAACCCAATATTCCGTTGCCCGCGTCGAGATTATCTCAAAACATATGGCAGAGGTAATTCAGGATCTGCGTCTCGTCGACGTTGCTGATTATATCGCCTTCATTCGCTGCGAGCTGTTTGGCAACATTGCCGATATCGTCAACTCTGCAACGGAATTGACGTTCTATCCCGACACGCTGACCTTTGGACTTGGCGGCGAATACACGCTCGACTGGAACTCATCGCCCAAAGTGATGCTCGATCTTGAATTCAGCAATATGGGGGTGAACGCCTATTTCCGGCTGACATTGTCGGCAGAATCCGCCGAGATCGATCTGCATCACGTGCGTTTTGCCGATACTGGAAACAGCCCCGCCGACAATACGGCGCTGCTGGCCGCGGCCTTCGGGGATGCTCGTCTTCCGCAACTCATTACACCCGGTGAAATCGACTAGGCTGCTAGAACCTGCTGGCAATGACCGGCATTTCGATTACGCCCAGCGCCAGCGCGGTAGCAACGGTCGACGTACGGTTGGAGCAGCCCAACTTGTTCTTGGCGTTCTGCAGATAGGTGACCACGGTCCAGCGGGCAATGTTGAGGATCTCGCCAATTTCGCCATCGGTTTTGCCGTTGGCGGCCCAGTAGAGGCAATCGATTTCCCGCTTCGTCAAAAGGCTGGCGACGGTAGCGGCGAGCGCCGGATTGCGATTGCCATGCAGTACATTATGCAGGCGTGTCGAAACTGCTGCCAGTCTCTTGCGCATGCGATCGACAAACGCAATCTGGTCCGATGGCTCCACGTCGAAGGTAAACAGCGTGACGCCACGAAAACCATAGGCATTCGCGACGCTCACAGTCAGAAACAGATTGCCGAGTCCACGCAACTTGCAGTCACGCAGAAATTGAGTTGCCTCAGGTGCCAGCCCGGCTTCCGCGGAGAGATTCCGGAGCGTCCCGGGCACGCTCGTCTGGCGCTGGAACAGCACAACTCCCTGTATCAGCGGATCCACCTTATAGTAGTTTTTCGCGGAGTAACGCACGACCCATTTCATCGGAAAGGTCGTGAGCACTGAGATGTCCTGAGCCTGAACCTGCTCGCCCGCGAACTGGTCTGAATGACCGACATGAGTGATATAACGGCAGCTCAGCTGCTTCCTGATATCCACAAGCATTTCAAGGGTATCGTGCTTGACGTTGCCACTGAAAAAACCTTCCTGGAAATCCGGGAAATGGGCCAGATCAAAATGCATCGGGAGCGCAAACCATTCCTGTTAGCAAGCATAATATGCCCGCACCATCACTCGTAACTCTAAAAATCAAGATTGCTTTTAATGTCAAAGAATCAATAGCGTGTATATGGTTGCACAACCTTGACCCCGCGCACAAGTCGATGAACAATTGTATTCTTCATTTATCACCTATTTGCAACGAGACACCCATTTATGGTTGACAATCCCCTAATTTTTTCTCCCAAATTTTAGGGATCCGGAACGGATGTGGCGGTCATTTTATTGCACTACCACCCCGCACGATGCAGTCCTTCATCGCCGACCACTTTAGATTGTGATAATGGCCTTTCATGGCAACAGAAACGAATGACACTTTCTTCGATACGCTTCCCGTTTTTGTAGAATTCGAGGGCGTCGCTGATGTTGATAATTACAAACCGCTCCCCGATGACTGGGTGCTCGCGACAGCGGATATCGTCGGTTCGACGAAGGCCATCGAGGCTGGCCGCTACAAGGCAGTCAACATGGCGGGTGCCAGTGTTATCTCCGCACTCCTGAACGCGCTCGGCAAACGCAATTTTCCCTTCGTTTTCGGCGGCGACGGCGCTTTGGTCGCGCTTCCGGAGTCGGCGGTATCCCGCGCCCGTGAGGCGCTGTCGGCCGTGCAATCCTGGGTCAGGGATGATCTGCAATTGAACTTGCGTGCCGCGCTTGTTCCGATGCGCGATATACGGGCGGAAGGCTTTGACGTGCGCGTCGCCCGCTTCAGGGTCAGCCCCGATGTTTCCTACGCCATGTTTGCTGGAGGCGGTGCTAGCTGGGCGGAGGCCCAGATGAAGGCAGGCAAATATGCAATCGAACCAGCTCCTTCCGGCACCCGGCCAGACCTTGCCGGCCTTTCCTGCCGTTGGAATCCGATTCAGGCCCGCAATGGCGAGATCGTGTCGATCATCGCTGTACCAGGCACGGCTGGTGCGAGCGAGCAATTCCAGGAACTGGTTGCCAATATCATTGCCGTGGCGGCCGAGCAGAACCGCGGTGCTCACCCACTTCCTGAAGAAGGACCACCAATCGTCTTCAACACGAAAGGTATTGACACGGAAGCCCGGGCAACCGCCCCGGTAGGCAAGCGTTTTTCGCGTAAGCTGGCGATTCTTGGCCAGATCCTGTTGATCGTCGCACTCGACAAGCTTGGACTTACAGCGGGTGGATTCGAACCCGGACGATACAAGCGGGAAGTGGCGCAGAATTCCGATTTTCGCAAATTCGATGACGGCCTGAAAATGACCATCGACATCGATGCCGACCGTCTGCGCCGCATCGAAATGCTGCTGGAGGACGCGTCAGCCGCCGGGATCAGTCGGTTTGGACTGCACCGGCAGGATTCGGCCCTGATGACCTGCTTCGTGCCAACGCACCGCGCCCACGATCACATCCATTTCATTGATGGCGCCGCGGGCGGCTATGCCATGGCGGCAAGCAATCTGAAGGCGAAATTGTCATAGACCAAAGCGGGCCCCTATGACTTAACAATATGTTCCGCCATCAGCCCAAGCTTGGCAAAAACATTGCGTGTGTCGATGATCAGCGGCGCCCATCCGGCCACAGCTGCATAGTCGACATCGTCATGATCGGTCGAGACCAATATCGCGTCATATGATCTTACCGCTTCCTCCGTCAGCTCTACGGATTTGCGTCCCTTCAAGGCCATATACTCGCGTGTCTTCGGGATTTCGGCAACGAACGGATCGTGATAATCCGCCCGCCCTCCGCGTTCTTCGATGATCTCGATCAGCCGCAATGACGGGCTTTCGCGGATATCCGGTACGTTCTTCTTGTAGGCAAGGCCTAGGACCAGCACGCGCGACCGGCTGAGCGCTTTTCCGGCACGTATATCAAGCGCTTCGGCCAGGCTGCTGACAACATAGCGCGGCATGGCGGAGTTGATCTCTCCCGCCAGCTCGATGAACCGCGTCGGAAGTTCATACTCGCGTGACTTCCACGTCAGATAGAACGGATCGATCGGAATGCAATGCCCGCCGAGCCCAGGCCCAGGATAGAACGGCATATAGCCGAAGGGTTTGGTTTTTGCCGCCTCTATGACTTCCCAGACATCGATGCCCATTGCCGCATAGACAATCTTGAGTTCGTTGACGAGCGCGATATTGACCGATCGGAAAATGTTCTCCGTCAGTTTGACCGCTTCCGCTGTCGCATTGGATGACACCGGCACCACGGTTTTCACCGCTGCGCCATAAAACGCCTGCATCAGCTTGCGCGCATCTTCGCCATCACCAGCAACAATTTTTGGTATCGTGGCGGTCTGGAAATCGCGGTTGCCCGGATCCTCCCGTTCGGGTGAGAAGCCAAGGAAGAAATCAGTACCGGACTTGAGCCCCGTCTCCTCCAGGATTGTCTTGACAACATCGTCGGTCGTACCGGGATAGGTGGTCGATTCCAGCACGACCAGCTGGCCGGGTCTCAAGTGTGCGGCAATCGACCGGCTCGTCGCCTCGACAAATGAAAGATCGGGATCGCGATGTTTGGTCAATGGCGTCGGTACGCAAATGATGATCACATCGCATTGCGCAAGTTCTACAAAATCGCTCGTTGAGCGAAACCGACCTGCTGTCACTTCCGCTGCCAGTGCTTCATCGGTCACCGCTTCGATATAGGAGCGGGCAGCATCGAGTGCGACGATCTTGCCTGGATCGATGTCAAAGCCGGTAACGGAAAAGCCGCTGCGCGCCAGCGTGATCGCCAGAGGCAGGCCGACATAGCCAAGACCGATGACACCGGCATGTGCCTGACGCGTTTCGATTTTGTCTGAAAGTTCTGAGAAGGCGGTCAAGATGATCTCTTTTGTACGAGCGTGCCACCACCGGCAAGTCGGATTTAGATGGCCGCTATAGAATTGCCTGTCAAGCGAAGGGTCGCATGCACTTCTTCTCACATTGAAGTGACAATGACCTATTGTTTCGAATTCATGACATACCCATCTGAATGGCTCGGAACAACGACTGATAGAGGACCGCCCGTCGAGTTACCCGCTGAAGTAATATCGGACTGGTGAGATCGCAGTGTTGGCATTCCTGTTGCCAGCGTTGACACCGTTGCCCGATTCACTCATTTTCATTTTGCTCGGCTTGGTTTGAGCGTGATCGGATCACGCCGCCCGTCCGGGAACGGTGAATCTATCCGGGAATGGACGTGGCTCGTATTTGCAAGGATCAGGGATGAGCACGACCCAATCGAACGTTTCCACCATACTTCTCGACAAGGTAGCCGACTGGCTTACACAATCTTCTCTTGCGGGCGACAATCTCGAAACCATCGTACGCGGCTTTTGCGAGCGGATCGCAGCGGCGGGCTTGCCGATTGCCCGCGTGAATCTTTCGTTCTCCATGCTGCACCCGCTTTATGACGCCTTGGGCTTCACCTGGAAGCGCGCCAGCGGGATGACCGTCGAAGGCTACCGGCATGATCCTACAGGAAAGCCTGAACGCTTCCTGCTCAGCCCCTATTTCTATCTCCTGACCAATAATCTGGAACATCTGCGCCGCCGCATCAGTGTCGATGGACCGATGGAATTTCCGGTCCTCGATGAGTTGAGGGAAGAGGGCATCACCGACTATCTCGCTTTCCTGCAGCCCTTTGGCGGCCAGTCTACCCAGGGCATGATGGGCTCGTGGTCGACGGACAGCAGCGAAGGATTCAATGACGCGATGATTGCTGCGCTGCTGCGGCTGCAGAACCATTTGGCCGTTGCCGCAAAGATGGCGGTTCTCGGCAAGCTCGCGGACAATATGCTGACGACCTATCTTGGTGGCAATGCCGGTAAACGCGTCTTGAACGGCCAGATTCGCCGCGGCGATGGTGAGACCATCCGAGCGGCCCTGGTCATGGGCGATATGCGCGAGTCCACCGTGCTTGCAGAAAAAGAAGGCCGCCAGGCCTATATCGATACGCTCAATCATTTCTTCGATGCGATTGCTGCGCCGTTCAACCGGAGTGGCGGCGAAATACTGAGCTTCATGGGTGACGGATTTCTGGCGGTTTACCCGTGTGGACGGCACAAAGACCCATCGAAGATTGCGTGCGAAGCGGCACTTTCCGCCGTGTTCAAGGCGCAGGCTCGCGTCGCCGAACTCAACAAGGAGCGGCGCAAGGACGGTCTTAGCGACGTTCGCTATGGCATCGGCCTGCATGTCGGCAATGTCATGTTCGGTAATGTCGGGCTCAAGGACCGCCTGACTTTTTCCGCCTTCGGTTCGGCAGTGAACGAAGTTCAGCGCCTGCAGGGCCTGACGAAGAAGTACTCGCGCGAAGTGATAGCCAGTCAGGCATTCGCTACCTATTGTGGCGGCGAATGGACCACTTTGGGTGAAGAAAAATTGCGTGGCGTCGGCCAGAAAGTCACAGTACTTTTGCCGAAGTCGTCTGGCCAGTCCGTTCAACTGGACGACGCTTATGACGATGTCGCCTATGATGGACTGTCCGAGGCGGAACAGGTCATGCTGCTGCACCGGGATAAGAAGACTGGACGCCCCTTGCTCGAGAAATTCATGCAATGACAGGAAAGACACTCGCCATGGCTCTTCTGGCCGCAACTCTCAATTTAACAAGTGCGGCAGCGGACCCCGGAGGTGACGTGCTCATTGACACTTTCGACGGTCAGGATTTTGCCGCGGGCGGCGGTCTCTATTACCGGCAGAATTTCGAACAGCGTGCCGGAAAAGTCGAATTCCAGTCGGAGGTAAGGCAAACCGGCACAGGCGCCCTCAAACTGAGTGTCAAACCATTCTGCCCGAAAGCCAAGAAGAACTGCAGCGAGAGAGCCGAGATCTGGGAGAAAACCGAACGGCGTGTGCCCTATGATGAAGGGGTCTGGTACGGTTTTGCGGTGAAGTTTGCCGATCCCATCCCGCAGGGCGACCATCGTTATCTGATTGCCCAGTGGAAACGTGAAATCGGACCCGAAGCCGTCGGCGATTTCAGCCCGTTTTTGGCGCTGCGTCTCAACCAGGGCAAATTATTTGCCACTATAGAGACTAATTATGTGGCACCCTCGCCCTCCAAGGCGAAAGGATCGACCAGCGTCCAGGCGTGCGATGACAAGCAGACACCGGTATGGTTCCGGCCGGAAACCAATCAGATGCGCGCGCTCGTTGCGACGGACACGAACTGGACGCCGCAGGATGGCAGCCAGTTCACCAGCTGCACCGATGCGATCGTCGTGACCGATCATGGCAACAAACTGCCGACGCCGGATTCCGGCTGGATCGACTTTGCCATTTATACAAAACCGGGTCCCGATGGCTCCGGGCATGTCGAGATTTTCGCCAACAACAAATGGATCGTGACGGTCAAGGGCCATATCGGCCACGGTGACAAGGGTCTTGGCAAGAACCAGTACTTCAAGTTCGGTCCCTATCGCGCCGCGGACAAAACCGACTGGACCCTCTACTACGACAATTTCCGCCGTTCTCCCCGCTGTGCCGACGTGCTGGAAGCCGGTCTCTGCCCCATGCCGTGATTGGCATTCTAGTTTGGGACGCGAACTTCCAGCGCGCCTTCACGCTTGGCTATTTTTCTGAATGCGACGTCGAAGCTGATCATCGCCTTGCACCCAATGCTTGCGGCCAAATGAAACGCGTCAGCGTCGTCCATGCCCTTTTCCATTAGGTCAAAAGCCTGAATCGCAGCGGAATCATTTTCCAGTGAGACGTTCGGGAGTCTCGCGAAATGACGTAACGCACCCAAAATCGCCGTCGTACCGAATTTGTAGGTGTGACGCAGTACCCAACAGGTCTCGAGTAGAACGGTGATCGGAACCCAAACCTTTTCCGCCGACAAGAGCTCCTTCACCAGCTTTGTCTGCTCGGCATGATCGTCCACCAACAAACGAACGATGATGTTTGTGTCAATCGCGTGCATGTTTCTCTCGGAAGTATTCCTCGACACCCTTATTCATGTCTTCGACCGAGATTGGAGGTCCGTCGTATTTCAGCATTCCAGCTACATCTTCGATCTTCGTCGGCGGGAACAGTGGCTCGCTTTTCAACAGAACGCCTTCTGATGTGTGTTCTACAATCAACCGCGTTCCCGGGCCCCAATTTCGTTGCTTGCGAATAGCAGCCGGCAAGATAACCTGGCCTTTGGTCGATACCACAGTTGTCAGCTTTTCCGGCTTGTTCATTGAAGTACCTCGCGTAAGATAATGGTAAGATAGTTCTCTTCCGGCATTTTGCCAATCCCGGAGCGCATAATACCAAAGACGAGTGTCAGGGGCAGCGATACCCGCACGCTAGACTCGCCGTATGCGGTGCGATAGTCTCCATTTCAATGGGAGACAACGATACGCTATGGGGAAATAATTGGCTGGCATGAAGTCAGGATCTGATCTGTTGCGTATCGAAGATCTCGGCATTTCGTTCTCAATGCTGGGAGGGCGGCTTGATGTCGTCAAGGGCGCCAATCTGCGCGTTCTTCCAGGAAAGGTTACCGCACTTGTCGGTGAATCCGGTTCGGGCAAGTCTGTCATCAGTCAATCCGTCATGGGGATACTGCCCAATACAGGAAAGGTCACAGGGAAAGTCCTGTTCACCGATCCGCTGGACGGCAAGACCACGGATATCCTGCAATTGTCACGCGATGGCGAGGAGATCAGGGCGCTACGTGGCAGCCGCATGGCAAAGATTTTTCAAGAGCCGATGACGTCGCTGTCGCCGCTGCACACGGTCGGCAACCAGATCAGCGAAGTCCTTGCGATCCATACCAGCGCGACGAAGGACGAACGGCGCGCGCAAACCGAGGAGATGCTTAGCTTGGTTGGTTTTGTCAAGCCAAGCCGCACCTATGATATGTACCCTTTCGAACTGTCGGGAGGTATGCGCCAGCGTGCCATGATCGCCATGGCGCTGATCTGCCGTCCCGCGCTTTTGATCGCCGATGAACCGACAACGGCGCTTGACGTGACGATCCAGGCGCAAATTCTCGAGCTGCTGCGCGATCTTCAGCACAAGCTCAACATGGCCATTCTACTGATCACCCACGACCTTGGCGTCGTGGCCAATATGGCCGATGAGGTGGTGGTGATCTATCATGGCGAGATCATGGAGGCGGGGCCGGTCGACGCGATCTTCCGCGCGCCGCAACATCCCTATCTGAAGGGCCTCATGGCCGCCGTGCCGCATTTCGATATGAAGCCCGGCGAACGCCTGAAGGCGCTACGCGAAGTGCCGGTTAAAACGGACACACTCTGGGCCAAGAAGAAACATGTCGAGGGCGCACCGGAGATTCTCCTCTCCGTCCGCGACCTGACCAAAACTTACGCCATTCGCAAGTCCGGCCTGTTCGGCAGCAAGGATAATACGCCAGTCCGGGCGGTTGATGGAGTCAGCTTCGATATCAGGCGCGGCGAATGCCTCGGTCTCGTCGGCGAAAGCGGCTCCGGCAAGACGACAGTCAGCAAGATACTGATGCGGGCCGTCACACCAGATAGCGGCTCCGTCACTTTCGACGATGGCAGTGGCAAGATTGATGTTCTGGCGGCACAAGGCGCGGCACTCATGGATCTGCGCACCCACATCCAGATGGTGTTCCAGGATCCCGTTTCGTCACTCTCCCCACGCATGACGGTACAGAACATCCTGAGCGAGCCCCTCGAAATTCACGGGCGCGGCGACAAGGCCTATCGCCTTGAAAAGGTCCGCGGGCTGATGCAGGCCATCGGCCTCGATCAGCGTTACCTCAACCGGTATCCGCATAGTTTTTCCGGCGGTCAGCGTCAGCGCATCGGCATTGCGCGGGCCCTTGCCCTCGGGCCGAAACTGTTGATCTGCGATGAGCCGGTCTCGGCGCTCGATGTATCGGTACAGGCGCAAATTCTTAATCTTCTCAAGGATTTGCAGAAGCAACTCGGGCTCACCTACCTGTTCATTTCCCACAATCTTGCTGTCGTCGACTACATGGCTGATCGCATCGCTGTCATGTGCGGCGGTCGTATCGTCGAAATTGCGCCGAGGGAAATCATCCTGCGCAATCCTGTCCATCCCTATACCCGCGCGCTTCTGGCGGCTGTACCGTTTCCCGATCTTGACCGCCCCCTGGATTTCGAGACGTTGCAGGCAAGCGGGGCATCCGATCAGAGGGCCTGGGGTCCGCAATTTTCCAGCGACGGCAGCGGTGAGGCGTTGGCGCCAGCCGATCTTGGCGAGGGGCACCTCGTCCTCGCCAGGCGCAACATCGACACCCGGGAGTTACGCTCGTGGTAACGCGCCGCACTGTTCTCGGCGCTCTTGGCTGCGCCATGCTGCCCGGTCTGGCAAGCGCCGCAGACCGCGAGCTCGAGCCGGAATTTCTGGACGAGCAGCTCAGGGCCCGCAGTCTTCCCCCGCTCGCACAGCGTCTGCCTAAACGGCCGCGCATCGTCGGCCTTAAAACAATGGGACGGACGCCGGGCCAATATGGCGGGACAGTCCGCACTATCATAGGCAGCGGCAAAGATGTCCGACTGATGACGATCTATGGTTATGCAAGGCTCGTTGGATATGACGAGCATCTTGTCATGCAACCGGACATTCTCGAGGCATTCCAGTCGGAGAACGATACGGTCTTCACGTTCACGATCCGCGAAGGGCATAAGTGGTCGGACGGTTCGCTTCTGACCGTCGATGATTTCCGCTATTGGTGGGAAGACGTTCTGCTCAACAAGGACCTGACACCAGGCGGCGGCTCACTTGACCTGCGCGTCGATGGAAACCTGCCGCGTTTCGAGGTTCTCGACGAGCTGACGGTCCGCTATTCCTGGGAAAGGCCAAATCCAAACTTCCTGCCAGGTCTCGCCGGACCGCAGCCGCTCATCATTGTTGGACCCTCCGTCTATCTCAAGAAGTTTCACAAAAAGTATCAGGACGAGTTCAGGCTTTCTTCACTGATGAAGGAAAACCGTGTGAAGAAGTGGGCTGATCTCCACATCAAGATGTCACGCGAATACCGGCCGGAAAATCCCGAACTTCCGACCCTTTATCCATGGCGGGCCAGGACGGCGCCACCGGCAGAACAATTCATCTTCGAACGCAATCCCTACTTTCACCGCGTCGATGAAAACGGCCGGCAGTTGCCCTATATCGACCGGTTTGTGCTGAACGTCAGTTCGTCATCCATCATCCCGGCAAAGACCGGCGCAGGGGAAAGCGACCTGCAGGCAACAGGCATTGATTTTGCCGACTATACCTTCTTGAAAGATGCCGAAGACCGATATCCGGTAAAGGTTGACCTGTGGAAGATGACGCGCGGCTCGCGCGTGGCAATCCTGCCGAATCTGAATTGCGGTGACGATGTCTGGCGCGCGCTGTTCCGCGATGTTCGCGTCCGGCGCGCCCTGTCGCTCGCCATCGACAGGCACGAAATCAACATGGCGGTGTTCTACGGCCTGGGAAAGCCCAGCGCCGACACAGTTCTGCCTGAAAGCCCCCTCTTCAAGCCGGAATATGCCAAGGCATGGATCGACCATGATCCAGACAAGGCAAATGCCTTGTTAGACGAAGCCGGGCTGCACAATCGCAATGATGACGGCCTCCGGCTTCTTCCCGATGGGCGTCCGGCGGAAATCACCATTGAAACACCGGGAGAAAGCACAGTCGACACCGATGTTCTCGAGCTGGTCACCGATCACTGGCGCAAGATTGGCATCGCGCTGTTCATCCGCACCTCGCAACGCGATATTTTCCGCAGCCGCGCTCAGGCCGGCCATATCATGATGTCCATCTGGTACGGAATCGAAAACGGTGTTGCAACTGCCGACATGAACCCGCAGCAACTGGCCCCGACGGCAGACGATCAGTTGCAATGGCCATTGTGGGGTATGCACTATCTGTCGCTCGGGCAAAATGGTCAGGCACCGGATCTGCCCGAAGCCGCAGAGTTGATCAAGTTGCAGAACAGCTGGCGTGAAACAGCCCACATGGCCGAGCGTACGGCTATCTGGCACAAAATGCTGTCGATCTTCACGAGCCAGGTTTTCTCCATCGGCCTTGTCAATGGAACCTTGCAACCGATCCTCCGTTCGGCCCGCTTGCAGAACGTTCCGAAAGAAGGCCTTTATGGCTTCGATCCGACCAGCTATTTCGGGATTTACATGCCCGACACCTTCTGGTTGAGCGAGGAGCAGGCCTAGAATGCTGAAATACATTCTGTGGCGTATTGCCGCCATGATCCCCACATTGCTGATCATCTCCGCTCTCGTCTTCGTCATCATCGAACTGCCGCCCGGCAATTTCCTGGACAGCCAGATCGCCGAAATGCAGGCTCAGGGCGAGACCGTGAACATGCAGGACCTGGAAGAACTGCGCCACCAATATGGCTTCGATCAGCCGCCGGTTCTGCGCTATTTCCATTGGCTTGGCGGCATGCTGCATGGCGATTTTGGTTATTCCTTCGAATATCAGTTGCCCGTCAACGAAGTGGTCGGGGACCGCCTATGGCTGACAATCCTTGTCTCCTTTGTCACCATCCTGTTCACATGGCTGATCGCATTCCCGATTGGCATGTACTCGGCGACGCACCAGTATAGCTGGAGCGATTACGGCCTTACCCTTTTTGGCCTCCTCGGGATCGCCATTCCGAATTTCATGCTGGCGCTGATCCTGATGTATTTCGCCAATATCTGGTTCGGCACATCTATCGGCCATTTGATGGACCAGAAATTTCTCAACGAGCCCATGAGCTGGGAGAAGGCGCGATCGATCCTTTCCCATCTGTGGATTCCAGTCATTATCGTCGGAACGGCCGGCACGGCGGGGATGATCCGGCGATTGCGCGCCAACCTCCTGGACGAACTGCAGAAGCAATATGTGATGACCGCTCGCGCCAAGGGCCTCCATCCGTTCCGCACACTGGTCAAATATCCGCTGCGCATGGCCTTGAATTTCTTCGTCTCGGACATCGGCTCTATTTTGCCGTCGATCATTTCCGGCGCCGAAATCACCGCGATCGTCCTTTCCCTGGAAACCACGGGGCCTATGCTGATCAAAGCGTTGCAAAGCCAGGACATGTATCTCGCGGGCTCCTTCCTGATGTTCCTCGCATTCCTGACGGTTATCGGCGTGCTGATATCCGATATCGCTCTTGCCTTTCTTGACCCGCGCATTCGGCTGGCGGGCAGGAGCACCAAATGACGGCGCCGCTTCCCTCCCCTGGCGCGCCCTTGCAGCATTATGTCTCGACGGCGCCGTTCGACCCGATGTCGGTCGAGGTGATGACGGACGAGCAAGCGAAAATCCATCTCGCATCGCAGACGCGGCTGATGTGGTGGAAATTCAAGCGGCACAGGCTAGCCTTGGCGTCGGGCATTTTTCTGCTCCTGCTCTATGGCATGATCATCATTGCCGAGTTCCTGGCCCCCTATAACCTGCATACGCGCAATGTGGATTTCATCCATTCCCCGCCGCAGCGGGTCCATCTGTTTCATGAGGGCAAGTTCGTCGGGCCATTTGTCTATGGCCGAACCATGCAACTCGACATCGACTCCCTGAAGCGCAACTACACGGACAACAAAAAAGACGTGGAACCGATCCGCTTCCTGTGTCGAGGCGACAGCTACCGCTTCTGGGGTGTCATAGCGACGAACGTCCACCTCGTTTGTCCAGCCGAGGGAGGTCAGATGTTTCTGCTGGGCACCGACCGGCTCGGCCGGGATGTCCTGTCTCGTATCATTTATGGCGCCCGCATTTCTTTGACCATCGGGCTGATCGGCATCACCATCAGCTTCGTTCTCGGCATCATCATCGGTGGCCTTGCCGGTTATCATGGCGGGATTTTCGACTTGCTTGTGCAACGCGTCATCGAGGTGTTGCAATCATTGCCTAGCCTGCCCCTGTGGATGGCGCTGGCGGCGGTCATGCCGGTGACATGGAGCCCGATCCTGATCTATTTCGGGATCACCATCATTCTGGGCATGCTCGACTGGACCGGGCTCGCCCGTTCCGTGCGCTCCAAGCTTCTGGCCTTGCGCGAGGAAGATTATGTCCTGGCGGCGCAATTGATGGGTGCCAACAGCGCTCGAATCATCGGGCGGCACCTTGTGCCCGGCTTTATGTCGCACCTGATCGCCACCGCCACTATTTCCATTCCCGGCATGATATTGGGCGAAACAGCGCTGAGTTTCCTTGGGCTTGGCCTCAGGCCGCCCATTACCAGCTGGGGTATTCTTCTCACCGAAGCGCGCAGCGTCAGTGTCATCGCCTTTTATCCCTGGCTGCTGTTTCCAATGATTCCTGTCATTCTTGTTATTCTGGCGTTCAATTTCTTGGGAGATGGGTTGCGCGATGCCGCCGATCCATACAGATAAGAGACTTATATTTGTCATAGCTGGTTCGAGTGCACTGCGCGGGTCAACCCGCAAAACAGAGGGTTTTGACCATGATGCGGCGTTTCGAAGATGCTCGGATCCTGATGTACAGCCACGATACGTTTGGCCTTGGTCATTTGCGGCGGTGCAGGACAATTGCCCACTCGCTCGTCGAGGACTATCGCGGGCTGAATATCCTGATTATCTCCGGCGCGACAATCGCCGGCGCCTTTGATTACCGTGCGCGCGTCGATTTCGTGAAGGTGCCGAGCGTAATCAAGCTGCGCAACGGCGAATATACGTCGCTGGCCCGCCATATCGACCTGCACGAAACACTGAAGATGCGCCAGTCGATCATCCGGCACACCGCGGAAACCTTTCAGCCCGACATTTTCATCGTCGACAAGGAACCGATGGGTTTGAAGGGCGAAGTCGAGGAAACCCTTGCCTACCTGAAATCGCGCGGCACGACACTCGTCCTTGGCCTGCGCGAAGTCATGGACGCGCCGCATCTGCTCGAAGCCGAGTGGAAGAACAACAACGTGATGCGGAAGATCGATCAATTCTACGACACCGTGTGGGTCTATGGCCCGCCAGATTTCTACGACCCCCTGGTGGATCTCGACGTACCGGTCACGGTGCGCGACAAGATGAAATTTGTCGGGTTCCTTCAGCGCAGCCTGTCTAATGACCATGCTCCCAGCCATGTTCCGGAGGGCGATTATATTCTGGTGACAACCGGCGGCGGGGGCGATGGTGCCGATCTCGTCCACAATGTCATCCATGCCTATCAGCAGGACCCGACCCTTCAGCACAAGGCATTCATCGTGCTCGGGCCCTATATGCCGGCGAAGCAACGGGCCAAGCTGGTGAAGAAGGGCAGCAAAATTCCCTATATCCAGGTCATCGAGTTCGATAACCGCATGGAAGAACTGATCGCCGGCGCGAAGGCCGTGGTCGCCATGGGTGGGTACAACACCTACTGCGAGATCCTGTCATTCGACAAGCCGGCGCTTATCGTTCCCCGTGTCGCGCCGCGCGAAGAGCAGTTGATCCGCGCGCAGCGCGCCTCCGAACTTGGCCTGATCGAAATGCTCCTGCCTGAGGAGGCCGAGAACCCCTTGCTTCTGGCCGACGTGCTCAAGCGCCTGCCGGACCGCGCACCGCCATCACAAACCGGCAAGGGCGAAGGCATGCGGCTGGAAGGTCTCGTCCATATTTCCGAGATTGTCGGCGACTGGCTCGATGAACGTGAGCAGCCGCTTCCTGCTGTCGCGGAATAAGATCTGGTTTCATTTGCATGCACTCTCCTCTCATACGCCGCAAGACACTGGTCGTTCTCAAGGGATATCCGCGGCTGTCGGAAACCTTCATTGCCCAGGAATTGCTGGGGCTGGAGCGTGCCGGTTTCGACCTGACGCTCATCTCCATGCGCAAGCCGACCGACAAGAAGCGCCATCCTATCCATGACGAGATCAAGGCGCGTGTCGTCTATCTGCCCGAATATCTGCATGAAGAACCGATCCGGGTTTTTCGTGCACTCGTTGGAGGCTGGAAAAAACCGAACTTCAAGCCGCTGCTCAAACAGTTCTGGGCGGATTTGCGCCGCGATGTTTCGCGCAATCGCTTTCGCCGTCTCGGCCAGGCGCTCGTTCTGGCGCATGAATGGCCGGATGGCGGCGAATGGCTCCACGCACATTTCATTCACACGCCCGCTTCGGTCACGGCCTACGCAAGCATCATGACGGGCGTGCCGTGGACCTGTTCCGCCCATGCCAAGGACATATGGACATCGCAGGACTGGGAGCTGACGGAGAAACTCGCGGCGGCGCGATGGAGTGTCACCTGCACGCGTTCGGGTTTCGAGCATATGCGTGAGCTCAAGCACGCCAAGGACAGGGTGCATCTGAGTTATCACGGTCTTGACCTCGCCCGTTTCGGCCACTTCGATACGGCTCGCTCCAACCGCGACGGTTCAGACCCGGCAGATCCCGTGCAGATACTGAGCGTGGGGCGCGCCGTGCCGAAGAAAGGCTATGACATTCTCCTGCACGCCCTCGCCCTTCTGCCTGCCAAGCTCCACTGGCGGTTCACGCATATTGGCGGCGGCGATGAGCTGGTGAAACTCAAGCCACTGGCGGAAAAGCTCGGTCTTTCCGCCAGCATTACCTGGAAAGGCGCCCTCGCCCAGGAAGAGGTGCTTGAGCATTACCGCCGTGCCGATCTTTTTGCACTGGCCTGCCGTGTTGCCGCGGATGGCGATCGCGATGGACTGCCGAATGTCCTGGTCGAGGCATCCAGCCAGAATCTCGTCTGCGTTTCGACCAATATTTCAGGCATTCCGGAACTTCTGACCGGTGGCGAAAATGGTTTCGTCGTTCCACCGGAAGACCCGAGACTGCTTGCCGTCGCGCTTGAACATGCTATTCGCGAGCCTGCCCTTCGGCATCGTCTGGGACAGGCCGCCGAGGCCCGTGTACGCGAGCATTTCGATCACAATTCCAGCATCCGCCAGCTCACCCGTCTGTTCGAAAGCGAGTGGCAAAAGGCATGACCGCACGCTCAGTCTTTTTCTACGTCCAGCACCTTCTCGGGATTGGCCATCTCGCCCGCGCCAGCCGTGTCGCCTCGGCACTGGCCGACGACAATTTCGACGTCACGATTGTCACCGGCGGATCGCAGGTTGCGGGGTTTCCGGGAACTGGAGTCAAATCCGTGGTGTTGCCGGCGGTACTCGCCGGCAATGCCGGTTTTTCCGGACTTGCCGACCAGCATGGAAATCCGGTCAACGATGAATTTCTTGGCCGCCGCCGCGATCTGCTGCTGGAAGCATTCCACAGGGTCCGCCCGGACATCGTCATCATCGAGGCTTTTCCCTTCGGCCGCCGGCAGATGCGATTCGAGCTTCTGCCCTTGCTTGATGCCATCGAGGCTACGTCGCCTCGGCCGAAGCTTGTGACCTCCGTCCGCGATATCCTGCAGGAACGCACCAAACCCGGCCGGGACGAAGAAACCGTCAGCTTGATCAAGGCGCATTTCGACCATGTGCTCGTCCATGGCGATCCGTCCTTCGCCACCCTGCCTGATACATTTCCACTGGCAGCAGAGATTGCCGGCAAGATCGTCTATACCGGCCTTGTGGCAGGTGCCGTCCCCGCGCCACCTGCCGAAGTCTTCGATATTGTCGTCTCCACCGGCGGCGGCGCAGTCGGGCTCGACCTCATCCGCTCGGCACTGGAAACGGCGAGGAAGTCCACCTTCCACGGATCATGGTGCTTGATTACCGGGCCAAACTTGCCGGAAAAGGATTTTGCTGTACTTTCCGCTGAAGCACCGGATAACGTCAGTCTCGTGCGCTTTCGCAAGGATTTTCCGTCCCTTCTCAAAGGGGCGGAACTGTCGATTTCCCAGGCGGGTTACAATACCGTCTGCGATATTCTGCGAGCGCAATGCCGCTCCGTCCTCGTCCCCTTCACCGCCGGCGGCGAAACCGAACAGAGTGTCAGAGCCACACGACTGGAAGCCTTGGGCCTCGCAATCGCCTTGCCGGAAAACGGTCTTGACGCCGACATCCTCGGCAAGGCGGTCGAGACGGCCCTGTCTCAGCCGAAACCACCCGCGCACAGGCTCGATCTCAATGGTGCACAACGCACGGCTGAAGTATTGCGAGAGCTTTTTGATTAGCGGCCGCCTGACGAACCGAAGCGCCATTGACAAGGGAACTTGGGAACCCATGTCATATAGCGTTCATGGTTTGGATGCTGTAGGCTGAACCGATTCAATCATGGAGTCCGTCCATGTGCTCTTCAAACGTTTCGATATTTGAAATTCCTGCTGAATTCACAGCTCACGGTTGTCTATGGAAAAAAGTCTAGGTCGCTATATCTGGTCGAATACACGGCTGCAGCAGATATGGATTCTGTTTGTCGTGGCCGTTTCGATGATCCCATACTTCCTGTCGTTCGATCTGCCGAAACAGATCGTCAATGGTCCCATTCAGGGAACAGGGTTCGAAACGCCCGGCTCCACGCAGACCTTCATGCGCATGGAGCCCGATCTTCCCTATATCGGCAAGGTGGTGTTCTTCGACGGACTCGAGCTCACCCGCTTCCAGATGCTGATGGCGCTCAGTCTGGTGTTCCTGTTCCTCGTCATCATCAACGGTCTTTTCAAGCTCTATATCAACACCTACAAAGGCCGGCTTGGCGAGCGCATGTTGCGACGCATTCGCTTCGAATTGATCGACCGTGTGCTGCGTTTCCCGCCATCCCAGTTCAAGCGGGTGAAATCGGCCGAAATCGCCACGATGATCAAGGATGAGGTCGAGCCGATGGGCGGCTTTACCGGGGATGCCTTCGTCCAGCCGGCACTACTCGGCGGCCAGGCACTGACGGCGCTTGTCTTCATCATCATGCAGAACCTCTGGCTTGGCATGATCGCTGCCGGCATCGTTGCCGTTCAGGGTGTTGTGATCCCGCGCATGCGCAAGAGATTGCTTGATCTTGGCCGCCAGCGCCAGTTGACCGCCCGCGAGCTCTCCGGCCGCGTTGGCGAAATCGTCGATGGCATCGGCACTATTCATGGCAACGATACTTCGAACTACGAACGTGCCGATATCGCCGCTCGCCTCGGCCTGATCTTCTCCATCCGCTACGATCTCTATCAGTGGAAATTCCTGGTCAAATTCATCAACAACTTCCTGGCGCAGGTCACACCCTTCCTGTTCTATTCGATCGGTGGCTTTCTAGCGTTGCAGGGGCGGCTTGATATCGGTCAGCTCGTTGCAGTCATCAATGCCTACAAGGATCTGCCTGGACCATTGAAAGAACTCATCGACTGGGATCAGGCGCGTCAGGATGTGCAGGTGAAATATGCGCAGGTTGTCGAACAGTTCAATGTCGACCGCCTTGTCGATTCGCAAATTCAGGCTTTGGCCCCCGAATCCGTCGGTCCCCTTCAACATTCCCTGAATGCGGTCAATCTGACACTTTCTGACGACAGCGGTGCATCGCTCCTCGAGCACGTGTCACTGGAGATCAAACTTGGCGAGACGGTTGCCATCGTCGGCACCAGCGGCAGCGGCGGCGAAGCCCTCGCTGAAGCCTTCGCGCGGCTGATCTGGCCTGACCAGGGCCGCATTACCATCGATGGCAAGGACATTCTGGAACTGCCGGAATCGATAACCGGGCGACGCATCGCCTATGCCGCTTCCGATACTTATTTCTTCCACGGAACGTTGCGTGACAACCTTCTCTACGGCCTCAAACATGCGCCGCTGACCAAGGTCGAGTATGAAGGAAAAAGCGCAGCGCAGTATAAATGGAATATCAATGAGGCGCGCCGTGCGGGCAATCCCGAACTCGACCTCAACAGTGACTGGGTCGATTACGTTTCGGCTGGGGTCACAGGCCCGCAGGATCTTTTCAAGGTCGTGCGTCCGGTGCTCGATGCCGTGCTGATCTCGCAGGATATTCTCGACATGGCGTTGCGCTCGACCGTGAACACTGCAACCCATAATGACCTTACCGACCGCATCGTTGAATTGCGGCAGGCCCTGCGCAAAAGCCTGAAAAAGGAGGATCTTGACGATCTGGTCGTGCCGTTCAAGCTCGATGCCTATAATCAGCAGGCAACTGTCGGCGAGAATCTGCTGTTCGGCACTATGAAGCGGCCGATGATGACCAACAGGAAACTGGCGGCGAATCCCTATTTCCGTTCCGTTCTCAGGGAGACGGATCTTCATCTTGACCTTTATGCGATGGGTCTTGAGATCGCGGCCAATGCGGTGGAACTGTTCCAGGATTTGCCGCCGGATCACCCCTTCTTCCAGCAGCTCACATTCATGACTGCCGATGATATTCCGCATTATCAGCAGCTTCTGCAAAAACTGCAGGGCCGCGGGTTCGAAGCCGCATCACCGGATGAGCGTTCCAGCATCATCAGGTTGAGTTTTTCCTATATCGAGCCGAGACACCGCTTCGGTCTCTTGACCGATGAACTCATGACAAAGATCGTCGATGCACGCGCCCGGTTCCACAACAACATGCCGGACGACCTCAAGGCCGTTATCGAACGCTATGATCCGGAACGTTTCATCGCTTCGGCGACCCTGATGGATAATGTGCTCTTCGGCAGGATCGGCTTCACGCAGGCCGACGGCACTGAGCGTATCCGCGTCATCTTGCGTGATCTCTTCGACAGGCTCGACCTTTACGAGAGTGTTCTTTCCATCGGGCTGGATTTCGACGTGGGTTCCGGCGGCAAACGCCTGACCAATGTGCAGCGGCAGAAACTCAACGTCGCCCGGGCACTGCTCAAACGGGCAGATTATGTGATTTTCAATCGCCCGCTGCCCGCGCTGGACCAGCGCGTCCAGGATCAGATTACCCGCAGTATCATGCAAGACCTGCACGAGGAGGGCCATGCTCCGGCGATTATTTGGGTATTGGCCAATTCTGCGCTGGCAAATCTGTTCGACCGGATCATAGTATTCGATCGGGGTACTCTGGTCGAAGATGGAACGCACGCGACTCTTCTGGAGAAAAACGGTATATTCAAGGAATTGGTGTCATCATAAGCTGATACTAAAGGTCGGGGACATAGATGGAGCGCTATAAGGGGGTAGTGGACGTTCATGCTTCTGAAAGATGAAGTCGAGATGCTGCGGCGGGTTCCGCTGTTTTCCGGTGTTGCGCCAGCCAAGCTAAAGCTGCTGGCCTTTACGTCCGACCGCGTCAGTTACAAGGCCGGGCAGACCCTGTTCCGGCAAGGTGATCCAGCCGACGCTGCCTATGTCATCCTTACCGGCGCCGCCGATATCCTGTCGGATACTCCGAGCGGTGAAATCAAGGTCGCGGAAATCGAGCATGATTCCATCGTCGGCGAAATTGCCATTCTGTGCGATGTATCGCGTACCGCAACCGTCAGGGCCAATTCAGCTCTTGAAGCTTTGCGCATCAGCAAGGACCATTTTCTCAAGCTCCTGAGCGATTATCCGGAAATGACCATCGAGATCATGCGGGTGCTTGCCGATCGCCTGAGCCATACGACTACCGAGCTCAGCGAAGCGCGCAGCAAGCAGAAACAGGCCGCGAAGTAGTTTCCCGGCGCACGCGTTAGCGGCGCATGGCACTCACGCCATGCCCATTCAGATTTTGACCAGCATTGCCGTGATGTACATGAAGGCCGTTCCAGCAGCCAGCCCACCAAATGTTGCAGGCGCAAGCAAGGCGGAAATGCCGGCACCGCGCGACCGGACGATGAGGGCGCTGACCTCGACGATGACCTGAGCAATAGCTCCTGCGCCGATTGCCAGGGCAATTGCGGTCCATTGCGGCGCGTATGCCAGACTGCCAACCCATATTCCGACAACGGCGGGTCCTCCGGCCAACAGTGCCAAACCTGCGAATGAGGCTAGCGTCGGACTTTTCTTCAATATCGGCGCCGCGATTCCGATACCTTCGGTGATATTGTGCAAGGTAAAACCGAGGACAAGAAACGTTCCTAATCCAGCCGCGCCTGCAGTGAACGCCGCACCGATCGCCAATCCCTCGCCGAAATTGTGCAGACCGATACCAAGAGCGATATATGTCGCCAAAGCGAGGCCCGTCGGCGTTCCGTGCCGGCGTCCTATACTCATCAGCACAAGGAAGCTGGCAACAGCGACGAGCACGACCATGACGCTGCCCTGGAAAATTGCAGCGGACCTTTCTGCAAACTCAAGCGCTTCAACCAGGGTGTCTACCAGCAGGAATGCGAGAAGACCAACGGTCATAGCCAAAAGAAACGTCATCGTTCCGGGACCGGCACCGCGCAGCGCCGGATAACACATCAGGCCGATGGCGACAGGCAGAATTCCAACGAATGCACCGAGAATGGCCTGTGACCAGAGGCTTCCGGACGTGGCGACCGGTGTTGGCACTGCTACGGCGATCTCATGCTCGAACGTCGCTCCGGTATTTGTGACAAAATTGACCTTGTGCGTCTCGCCAAGCACCCACGGGAAAGGCAAGCTGATCCAGGCTGTATCGCCCCTCGCAATCGGGCCCTGCGGGTTTTGCTGGAATTCCCAATAGGCATCATCGACCTGAACCTGGGCAATCATCATCGGGTCGGAGCCCCCGGCACGAACGAGCAACTGCAATCCGTTGTGGTCAAGGATCGTTCGCTCGATGGTCAGGTTTTCGACTGGTGGTGCGCCGTTGTTGAAACTTTGGAGCGGGTTCGCCTGGAATAACCAGACGATTGCCGCTGCCAGAACGGCAACGGGAACGAGCAACCAGAATAAACGCGACAATCCCGACGATGCTGACGCGCGCGACGGGGTACCGTTGACAGGTTCGTGCATCATGACAGCGTCTCCGAGACATCGAACATGCCCATCCAGCCAAGTTCTGTAAATTCTGATTGATGGGCATGGAACATGTAGAGGCCAGGCTCGTGTTCCTTGAAAGTAAACTCGAGGATGCCGCGCTGCGCCTGACACTGCATGATCAAGTCGACGGTCTTCAGCGTAGGCGTCAATGTTGTTCCCTGATCGTAATAGTCGAAGAAATTGGCATGCAGATGGAACGAGTTGATCGGGTCAAACTCGGTGATATTGACCAGATAAATGCGAACGGGACGGTTGCGGTCGATCTTGATTGGTTCCTTGGCATAGCAATGAGCGATCGTATTGCACGCGTAGAATTCATTCTCGCCGTCGAAATTCGTATCGAACGCGTTCATGACCATGGCCAGTTCCTGCCACTGCGCATTTTCAGGCGAACCAAGAAGCCGTGATTGTGCAACGTCAGCGTGTTCCGGATGCCGGGCTGGATCAGGGTCGATCACAAACAGGCCATACATGCCCTTGTGAAGATGCCTGGTCAGCGGCAGGGCATGGCAATGGTAAAGATGGCAGCCGAATGGTTTTGCGTCGAACTCATAGACGAACTCTTCGCCCGGCTCGATAACACCCGCGCCGGGAACACCATCCATCCGCGCCGAATGGATCCCATGGAAATGCAGGGAATGCGGGTGCGATCCATTGTTCTTGAGTGTGATCTTAAGGCGATCGCCCTCAGTTGCCCGGAGTGCAGGCCCAGGTACCCGGCCGTTATAGGTCCAGGCCGGGAACATAACACCTGGCGCAATTTCGATTTCTTTTTCTTCGACCGTGATCTCGAAGCTGCGCTGTTTTCGGCCGTCTGGAAGTTCGCTGACGACGCCAGTGTACCAATCTGTCAGCATTGCCGTCGGATCGAAGCCGTTGCGGACATTATCGACCGAGCCGACAGTGATCATCGCACCATGCGCCGACCTATGCGCCGATGCCGCAGCATCGACGTTCGGTGTTGGACCGCCGTGATTACGATGGACGTCCTGCGCCGTCGAAGTGCTGGAACAGATGGCTGATGCGCCGATCGTCGCAATGCTCCCCTCCAACAGACGCCGCCTGCTCAGTTTCGTCTCTACCCATTTCAGCATTATGCAGTCCCGCTCCGATTAGCAAATTAAATGAATTAAAGCATCGTACTCATATTATAGCAAGTGCTATATTTCACCTGTTCCCGCCTCCCCGATCGGTTCAAAATTTTTCCTCAGTGTAGAAATTTGTCGGATATGATGAAAAAATAGCCAGGGCTATCTTAGGCAATCCGGCGTCAAAAAAGTTTACGGAAGTGAAGACCATATGAATCCCGATGACAGCACGCGCAGCGATTCCGAGAGTTTGCTTGTTGACCCCAGCACCCATATGGAGAGTTTCCGGCGAACCCGTCACAATCGCCGGACTGAGCTGATCGAAGATTATGTCGAACTGATTGCTGATCTTATCGAAGATGGGGGAGAGGCCAGACAGGTCGATATAGCGCTGCGCCTTGGCGTAGCCCAGCCGACGGTGGCGAAAATGCTGAAGCGGCTGGCTGCAGACGGCTATATTCAACAGCGGCGCTATCGGGGCATCTTCCTGACCGATATGGGTAAACAACTTGCAGAACAGAGCCGCGAGCGCCACCACATCGTTGAATCGTTCCTGTGCGCCATCGGTATCAGTGTCGAAACGGCACGAATTGATGCCGAAGGTATCGAACATCACGTGAGCCCGGAAACCCTGGAAGCCTTCAGGCTTTTTGTGGCGAAGACTGGCTCGTTGACCAATCGAGGCTAGCGACAACCTCCCCGCTCGCAAGATCCACCGTGAAATTGCGCGAAGGCAGGCCTGAAAGATAGCAGCCCATCATTCGCAGCATCCGCGCGAAACTTTCCTGGGCACCGCCCATTTCGATTGCAACAGAACCGGCATAGATGCCGATCAGGAAACTGTAGGCCGCAAGCCGCTCCGGTGAAATGCGATCGAGCGCCATTTCACTGCCCATGCGTAAGCGGTACCAGTCCCCGAGCAGGCCGAGTACCGGTATCGCATCCAGCCGTTCGATCGTGATACCGCTCGCTTCGGCCAGAGCCTGCATCGCCGTCATCATATCGTCGCGGGCGCGCTGCGCATGGATTACTGCAACGGCATCGTCAACGGCGACTGGCTGCGCACACAGACTGAGAGCAAGCAGGTCGCCGAGTTTGAGCTGCGGCATGATCCGCGCCATATCCTTCGGCCACTCGCGCCGCAGATACCGGTGCATAACCAGCTGATCGACATGCTCCGACAGGAATTCGCCGTAATCGGCGGCATCCAGCATCCTGCCGACCTTTTTTCCGGTGAGATTGATCTCTATCCGGTACTGATCATTGATGGCCGGGTCGATGGGAAGATGATCCAGGCTCACGGTTTCAACCTGCAGCTTGTCGCCTGGCGTCACAACCTTGAAGGCTGGCGGAAAAGCAACCAGTGATGGCACGCCGATATTGACCAGCGAGCCGCTATCCTTTTGCGCCCGCGCCGTATCGTTGACGTGGAGATGCCCGCTGAAATGGGTACGCAGGCCCGCATCGATAACGGCGCTGGCAACCTCGCCCGAAGGCGTGCGCTCAGTCGAGCTCGTCCTGCCGATCAGCGCACGCTCGTCATCGGCCGTTCCATCCAGCATATCCAGCATCGGGTAGTGCGAGAATGTCAGCAATTGCTTACCCTCGCGCTGCGCCCTCGCTGCAACATCCTTCGCCCAATCGAACACGAAGCGCTTGTGTTTGAGCATGGCGTTCCAGCCGGCATTGGTGCTATCGACGAAGGCGCCGGCATCCCCTTCGGCAAAATCGCCATTGCGTGGCTCGAATACATTGGCGTCGATCATCAGGAGCCAGAGGCCCGCTATGGGCTCGACCAGATAGGACGCGTCCATCAGCTGGTATACGTTCCGCCCGTCGGCCGAGCGAACCGTATAGAGCCGTTTCGCAGGATCTTCATCTGTTCCGAACGGCGTTTCCCAATGCAGATCCGTCTGCCTGCGAAAGAAGCCGATATCCGGCAGCGCCTGCAATCCCGCCGGATAGCCGGGGCAATACATCTTGCTGGTAACGACCATCCCGTCCGCATCGTCATCGACGAATTCACCGTCACTCGCGGTGATCGTATAGGTGCCATCCTGATTGAGCAGGCGCTTGGCATGATGGCGGCCTTTGGGCCCAAAAATATCATGATTTCCGACAGTTGCGGTGAAAACGAGCCCATGGTTTTGGCTGTAGCCATCGAGCAGCTTTCGCAGCGCAGCGAGGGTCGCCACCTGGCCGTCATCGGAATAGTCGCCGAGCAGGACGACATGCCTTATTCCCCGCGCCACCACCGTATCCAATGCCGCCCGCAAGGCTTGATAGCTTTCGTTGAACACACGGGTCGAGCGCACCGTGTCCGTCAGCCGGCGCGCAGTCATCCCGCGGCCGGCTATGTCTATGCCGTCAAAATCATAATCGCCATAGAGATCGTGAAAATGCGCATCGGCAATGACAGCAATCGGCGGGAATTTCGAAGAAGACATGAATCAGGCATTCCGGGTGAACAGGTTCGCGAACTTATACATTTGTACCGATGATTGTCATAAAGCTTAAAAAACAAATCGCTATCGCCTACATATGGTCTGGCGCAGGTTTTTATTGCGCCATTGACAAATAAAACGAAATCCAAGTCTCGCATAACGAATGCAGTTTGGTTACGATGCCCCTAAAAATGGGGAATTGGGTGTAAAGAGCATAATGAACGACGAAATATTTCGGGTGAAATTCTGGGGAACGCGAGGAAGCGTTTCCGTATCGGGGCCCGAATTCACACGATATGGCGGCAGCACCGCCTGCATCGAAGTCCAGTGCGGCAAACACAGGCTGATCTTCGATACAGGTTCCGGTGTGCGACAGGCAGGCGAAGCCTTAACGCAAGAAGGTATCGACCATATCGATATCCTGTTCACCCATTGCCACTATGACCACATTATCGGACTTCCCTATTTTTCACCGTTATACAATCCGATGATGAATGTGCGACTGTGGTCCGGGCATCTGGCCGGGATCATGACCACGCGCGAAATGGTCAAGCAGTTCATGCGTCCGCCATGGTTTCCCGTCGAGCCCGAAATCTGCAAGGCCAGTCTCGGCTTCCGCGATTTCCGCTCCGGCGACGTGCTCACGCCATTTGAAGGCATCAAGATACGCACCGACAGCCTCAATCATCCAGGCGGTTGCATAGGCTATCGCATCGAATGGGCAGGCCGCGTGCTGGCGCTGATCTACGATACCGAGCACGAGGCCGGAAAACTTGATCCTGCCGTGATGAAACTCATCAAGGGTGCCGACCTCGTCGTCTACGACTGCACCTATACGGAAGACGAGATGCCGCGGAGGTTCGGCTACGGCCATTCTACCTGGCAGCACGGCGTATTGCTGGCGGAGGCAGCGAAGATCGGCAAACTTGCGCTGTTCCACCATGCGCCGTCGCGGACTGATGACGAGCTCGACGCGTTCGAACGGCTGGCGAAGAAAAGTTTCTCAGGCGCTTTCGCTGCCCGCGACTTTCAGGTGATCGACCTCTAGAGCAAGTTTTGCGGCTCCCGGATCGAGACCCAGCGGCCACCCGGTGTTTCCCTCGTCACTGCGAAAAGAGCCCGCAGGAACGCCCAAGCCGACTCATCATGCACCAGATGGTGGGTTAGGATGCCAACCGGCTCGTTGCTGCCGTCAAAGCGCTGCTGCAATTCCCTGACAATCGCCGCAACCAGTTCGCCATGATCGCGGCAGCCCCGCGTGCCATGCCAGTCCATCGGATCCACATGCGTGTTGATCAGCGGCAGGAAAGCCGCCTGTTTCGCCTTTGCCGGACCGAACACCGACAAGGCTTCAAAGCCTAGCCCCGGTAACTCGGGCAAGAGCAGCGGATCGATGCGGTTCCACGGCGGCACCAAGACCGGCACAAGCTGTTTTGAAAATTGCTGTTCGAGCAGTCCAAAGCCATCGCGGAGTTGCCCTGTCATCGTAATCAGCGACCGATGCGGTCCAAGTTCCTGCTTTTTCTCGTCCGAAGGCGCGTGGTTTTCGTGCGACCAGCCATGCACGGCCACGGTGACACTGTCTTCTTCCACCAATCGCTCTGAAAGCGCTTGCTCCACATGCGCCGGGATCACCGCCAGCGTCAGCGGCACGGCATAGTCTTTACCCAGCGTCAGCAGCCGCTCCAGCGCATCGGTCGGTTTGACAGCATCGTCATCGCGCAGCCAGAACCGGGCACTGCGGTTCGCATGAATCCAGCGCGCGAGTTCGGCCCGCAGCGGCTGCCATATTTGATCGTCCGTCATCCGCCCCGCCCTGCATAGTCCCGTATCAATTGATCAAGCCGTTTTGCTGCAACCTCCAGCGAACGCTCTTGCAGGATGAAGCGCCGCGCCGCGCGACCCATCACAGCGCGTCGCTCGTCATTATCGAGCATCTGCACGACGGCATCGGCATAGGCTTTTGTATCGCCCGCTACTGTCAGCGTACCCGTCACGCCATCCCTGATCACTTCCGGTACACCGGCCGTCGCCTGCGCAACCACCGGCAGCCCTGCGGCCTGCGCTTCCATATAGGCGATGCCGTAAGCCTCGCCCGTGCCAGGCCAGACATAGGTGCCGCCCTGATAGAGAAGGTCCGCAACCTCGCTGGCCTGCCTCTCACCCAGCCATTCGATCCGGTCATCGCCGAATCTTGCGAACATTGCCCGCACTTCGTCCCGCGCCGGGCCATCGCCAATGACCGACAATCTCCACGGCTTGCCATCGATGAGAGCCAGCGCGCCGGCGAGCATTCTGTAGCTTTCGAGTTTGTCTCCCGGCCGCATCATCGCAATCGTGACCAGCCGCTGCGGATTCTGCTTCGCCGGTTCAGCGCGAAATGCCGAAACGTCGATGAACGGTTGCAGCCGCGCCAGACGTGCCTCCGGAGCACCAGCGGCAAGCCCCGACTCATCCCGCTCTGTAAAACAGATATTCACCGCCGCCTGACGCACGGCGTCGATCACGAGCGACTGCAGTCCGGCCCATCCCCCGTCATTGCGACGCTTGGACCAGGACGCTTCAGCAGTCACATAAGGAATGTTGAGCGCCGCTGCGAGCGACGGCCCGATCAGGTCGGGTGCCTTGTAATAGGGATGGTAGCAGAACCAGAGATCGGGCTTGTTGCCCCCGCGCCAGTGGCTGGCCAACCGCTTCATCTCCTGCTTGGCCATTACCGCCACCTGCTCACGCCCGCCTGCCTCAGGCGTGGCAGTGAAGCTTCGCAGCTCCGAAGCAACCTCAATGCTGTGCCCCGCCAATCGCAGGGCGGCGATCAGCAGCCGCGCCATCTGCCGGTCGCCCGATGGCACCGGATGATTGGGCGATTTGAGGGGTGCGTAGAAGGCAATGTCCATGTATGCGCTTTGTCAGCCCTCAGGTTCCATAATGAAACCGGCAAGCGGTGATTTCCAATGCTTGCGTATCGGCTTTTCCCGAAACGCGATATACCAGACGATGTTCATGGTTGATGCGGCGGGACCACCAGCCCGACATCTCATTGCGAAGAGGCTCTGGTTTCCCAATACCCTGAAATGGATGCCGCTCCGTGTCGCGGATCAACTCATTGATCCGCTTGAGAATCTTGTCACCCATCTGTTGCCAATAAAGGTAATCTTGCCAGCCGCGTTCGGTCCACGTGAGCCTCACGGTTCAATCAAATCCCGTTCCGTAAGCTTGCCGGCATTGGCGTCAGCAATCGATTCCCGCAAATGGCGTGCGTTCGCGGGTGTGCTGAGAAGATAAAGCGTCTCCTTCATGCCCTCCCATTCTGACAATGGAATAATGACCATAGGATCATGATTCTGACGCGTCACCACCATCTCAACGCGATCTGCTTCGATCCTGTCGAAATGCGTTGCAAGATTGTTGCGCAACTCCGTGAATGTAACTTGTGCCATGAAACTCTCCTATGTACAGAAATATGTACGCTATCATTGAAATTTGCAAGGCACCGAATCAAGGCTGAACCGTTCTAACGATTATTTGATACCCCGACGCAATCTTCGCTGCTTAAAAAGCCATCTTTTCGAACGAGCGCTAGCAAGCAATTCAGGACACAGTGTTCATCTCGCCAAATCATTATTCGTCGCTTAAATTGATTCGACATAAATCAAGGTATTCATGACAGCAGCCACATCAGCGCCCCGCTCTTCCGAACGAACCCTGCGCAGGGCACGACTGGTTTCGGGTTTGATTATGCTGGTCTTTGTGACATTGCATCTGAGCAATCACGCGCTGAACCTCATTTCCCTCACGAGGAAGGACGGCTGTGGTTCACAGCAATCTGGCGCAATCCCGTAGGCACTTTTCTTCTCTATGGCGCGGTATTCGTGCACGTTACGCTTGTCATGCGATCGCTCTATTTGCACCGCACCCTCGTCATGCCAATGCGCGAGGCAATGCAGGTCATTCTTGGACTGCTCATCCCCCTCCTCATTATCGATCATGTCATAGCGACGCGTGTGCGCTTCGAAATGATGGGGCTACAGGATAGCTACGAGGCTATCATACGCACGCTATGGATAGAGTCCCCCATGAGTGGTTTGCGTCAGTCAATAGCACTCATCGTCATCTGGGCGCACGGATGTATCGGGGTGCATTTCTGGCTGCGCTATCGTGACTGGTATTACAGGGCGGCGCCAATCCTTCTCACATTCGCCATTCTCCTGCCGGTCCTCGCCCTGCTTGGCTTTGCCGACACCGGACGGATTCTCGAAAGTGAGCCGGTTCAATCCAGCTATGGCAGTGGCTCTACAAGGGCTTCTGGCTCGGCTGGATATAGCCACGGGACGGTCGAAGCGCGGATGCAACGGGTTCAGATGGCCAAATACTCGCTCTATGGCGGATTTGCCGGTGCCTTGATGATCGTCTTTGCCATGCGTACAGGCCGCAGCTGGCGCGAGCGCGCCAACCAGATCGAAATTCGTTATCCTGAAGGCGAAACCGTACGTGTTCCGCGCGGCTTCAGCGTGCTCGAGGCGAGCCGCCTGGGCGGCATCCCGCATTATGCTGTGTGTGGCGGCAAGGGACGTTGTTCCACCTGCCGTGTCCAGGTTGTCGAGGGCGCGGCGGCATTGCCGCCGCCGGAATCGATGGAACAGGCAACCTTGAACCGGATCGGCGCAGATCCTGGTGTGCGGCTAGCCTGCCAACTTCATCCGATGAGTAACATCAGCGTTGTCCCGCTGCTTGCGCCAAGCATCGACACGACTGTTCCGGTTGGCAGTCAGCAAACCAATCCGGGCCGGGAACAGGAGATCGCCATCCTCTTCTGCGATATACGAAGCTTCACCATGCTCACCGAGGCGCGTCTTCCGTACGACATCGTCTTCCTGCTCAATCGCTATTTCGCCATTGTTGGTCAGGCTGTGGAAAGGTCTGGCGGCCGGCTGGACAAATTCATCGGCGATGGTGCCATGGCTCTGTTCGGTCTCAGCGGCTCGCCGGAAGAGGCCTGCCGCAATGCGCTCAAGGCCGCAGCAATAATCATACGCGAAATCGAACGGCTCAATGACGAACTGGCGGGCGAACTTTCCGCACCGCTTCGCGTTGCAATTGGCATCCACAGCGGCCCCGCTATCGTCGGCCGCATGGGCTATGGATCGGTGAAGAACCTTACCGCCATTGGCGACACGGTCAACGTCGCGAGCCGCCTGGAAACCGTCGCCAAGGAACTTGATGCAACAGTTGTCGTGTCGGAACCGACAATCGTTCTGGCAGGTTCGAATACCGACGAACTTGAAAGTCAGGAGATTGCGATCCGCGGGCGGGCGGAGCCTCTGCGGGTCTATATCATTCCCCAGGAATTGAGTGCGCGATTCACTTGAGGATTTACCGATGGTTGGCCACACGTGAATGAATCTTAGCCGCCAGTGCGGTTGTCGCGCGTCTCCTGACTTGCATGGGGCTGTTGGTTGGCCTGAGCTTGCCGATGTTTGGCATCACCCACGTTCTCGCTTCCTTGGACCTTGCATGTTCATCGGCATAGGCAATGGGTTGACCATGCCCGCGGCAAACACGGGCGTGCTCTCCGTGCATGCCGATCTCGCGGGAACCGCTGGGATTGGCAGCCGCGATGAGCATCGCTGGCGCAGCGCTCATAGCTTCGATCGCCGGTCTGTTTCTTGCGCGGTCAGGTACGATCCATGCTTTGTTCATTACGATGCTGATACCGGCGTCGCTCGCATTGTTGGCGGCACTTGTCGACTGGCGTGCTTCCAAGCCTATCGCAACCAACGCGAACTGACTTTACATCGTTTTGATAATGGGATTGAGCTATCTGCGTAGATGGGTAAGGCTCAATCAATGTTCGCAAAAAAGTCGATCCGTCGGCAACTGCACAAATTTAGAAACCGCCTGGCCGGAAAGTTCTTCGACACGCGCTATGGCCGCGAGCTGTTGATCAACGCGATAGGCCCCCGCGTTCTGACCATGACCGTCGATTGCGGCGACCATATGATGAGTTTTTCACCCACCGACTATATCGGCAAGAAAATCTTCCGAAAGGGCAATTTCGAACGGGATCATGTCGATCGGCTGCTCGCCATCCTCCGGGAGCGGCAGCTTTTGCGCGAAGTCAGCACGCTGCTCGAACTGGGCGGCAATATCGGCACGCAGACCGTTTATTTCGCTTTGAGTGCAGCCTTTTCACGCATCGTCAGCGTCGAGCCCGACCCGCGAAATTTTGAACTGCTGCGAACCAATATCGCCCAGAACAAGCTTGAAGATTTGGTGACGCTCGTCAATTCAGCTGCCGGTGAGAGCGAAGGCCAGCTCGATTTTTTTCAGCATCGGAACAATTACGGCAAGAGCAGCGCGTTTCGGCATAGTGCGACCGATCGCAAGATCGTTGTTCCAGTCAGGCCTGTCAGCAATATCCTTGCTGACACCGGCACCACATTGGATGAAGTCGGGCTGGTCTGGATGGATATCGAGGGCTACGAGCCCCTTGCCTGCCGATCGATGGAAAGCCTGCTCGCGCGCAGGGTCCCGCTTTATATGGAATTCTCACCTGTCTTCTACGGTCCGGAGCAAACGGCTAACTTCGTCGACTATCTTTCCCGCTTCTACGAGGACTGCCTGATCTTTCGAGAGGACGACATCACTTCAGCGAAGGTCAAAAACATTCCTGTCACGGAGCAACAGTTCGACCTACTTCTATTCGACACGGCGATATAGGAAGTAACGGCCTTTCTCGACCGTCGGCGGAAGCGGTAGCGGTTCAAGCTGCGGATGCTGCAACTCGAGGCCGCTGACCGCGAAACCATGCGGTGCAACGAGCCCAGCCATGAGTTGCGGTAACCAGGTTAGCGTCATCGCATCCTTTTCGTCATAACCCGTGCCTATATCGACATGGACGAGAGCAGCATTGACGCCGATGAACTTCTGAGCAGTGTCCCTGATCTCACCAACGACCATATTTTCCGGATCAGGCGTCGAGGTCTTGTGCGAGCCAACAGCACGGTCGAAGACAATGATCTTTCGCTCGGGAAAGCATTCGCGCAAATGATCGAAGGTGCGGCCATTGCCGAGACCGAGCTCGAGCACGGGTCCGCCCAGTTCGTTCAACTGGCCGCTGAGGTGATTGAGAATTTCGCGTTGGGCCGTCATGCGGAAGATGAAACTGTCGAGTCGACTCATGAGATTTCGATGTCCAATATTTCGATGCGGGTGGTCCGGCTTAGCATGGCGCTCACCCGGTGGTCGACGGCTGGTATGTCGCAGGGAAAGTTTGGAACAGAAGCCATCTGGGAGAGATTTGAAAGAGATTCGCACCATTCTTGCACATAAATCACCGAATCTCGGACAAAAAATCGTGATTCTCGCATAAGATTCTCTACTCCCGCTTGCACATAGGTTGTTGACGGTTGCATTCCGCCGCGCTGGCGACGGCCTAATTATTTTGATTTAATAACTTGACTCCTTTTATCATATTAAACTATAGCTGACGCCGCAACATTGACGACCCGATTTACTCGCACATTTCGAATAAGAATGTGCGCATTGGGGCTTTTATACCCTCATTGTACTCTATCAGCAAAAAGAATTCCAAAATGGAAAAAGAACAAAATCTTTATGATGGAAATGTTCTTGTCGATGCATTGATGAAGTATAAACCGAAGCTTATAAAAATTGCTGATGGTGTTCTGCATTCCCACGCACAATCGGAAGATATATTTCACGATGCTATCGTCAAGGCATGTACCATGCGATCCGACTGTATCCATTGCCCGGTCGGGTACGCCTGCCGCATGGTCTACAATCTCGCCCTCGACGAAGCCCGCAAACGGTCCCATGAAAAGCTCAATATGATGCCTATCGACGGGGTGGAATCTATCCCCGCCCCAAGCGTCAATGCACTCGATTGCCTGGTGACCACAGAAACGCTGCGGGAAGTGCTTAACTCATTGAGAAGTCTGCCAAAACGCACGCATGACGCCTTTGTCCGCCATCGCATAGACGGCATTCCGCAAAAGGATATTGCTGAAGAATTGGGGGTATCCAGAACTCTCGTTAACTTCATGATCAAGGATGCACACCGCGCCTGTCAGCAAACCCTCAATGCTGCATAAACAGGCGCCTGCTGCGGATAAGTAGTACCGCAAAGACCGGACCGCCGAGCAAAGTCGCGACGAGCCCCGTTGGCAACTGCCACGGGAAATAGATTGTCCGTCCGATGAAGTCCGCAGTTGCCATCAGCAAGGCTCCGAACAGCGCCGAACCTATCAAATTTGACAATCCGCGTGTCAGACCGAGGCGCTGCGCAAGATGCGGTGCCATCAGCCCGACAAAGCTCAGAGGCCCGACGATGAGAGTGGCCACGGCGGTGAGCAGCGCGGCTATGCCGAGGATAACGATACGGAACCTTGCAACATCGACGCCACGCGAATGCGCCGACATTTCGCCAAGCGCAAATTGCTGTAGCGGGCGAACGAGCAGTGTGACCGCTATAACGCCGGCAATTGCAAATGCCAATGCGATCAATGCCATAGGGCTACCTACTCCGTAGGTCGAGCCGGCCATCCAGCTAATCAGCGAGAGCGCACGCGGGTCACCGGAGGCAAGAATCACCGAAATCAATGCGGTCAGGAAAGCGCCTAGCGAGACGCCAAGGATCAAAAATTGATTTCCCGATTGCGTCTTGCGGCTGATTGCGAACAGAACGGCGAGCACCGCCGCCGCACCGGAAAAGCCGCCGATCAGCCTATGGCTATAGGTCGGCTCAGCTACCACGAACAACACGCAAAGCAGTCCGAACGCCGTACCGGCACTGACACCCAGAACCTCCGGGCTTGCCATGGAATTACCCGTCAGGCGCTGCAACATGCTGCCGGCCAGCGCCAGCATGATACCTGCAGAAGTTGCCGCTACAAGCCGCGGCAGACGCCATGGCAGCAACGAATTAAGCGTTGCGCCGGTCTGACTTATCCATGACCCATCCACGTCCCGGCCGACAAATACCGCAATCAGTGCTACCGCCAGAATCAGAGCTGCAAGAGTCGATATTAGCAGCCGGGGACGCTTGCTTGCGGCAATGGCCGTACCGCTTTCAACAGCTGTCTGCAAGGCGCCGCTGCGGTTTACCATCACGATCAGCAGAACCGGCACTCCAATCAGGGCAGTGATGGCGCCTGTTGGCAGGGAAGCCCCTGTTCTTGCAGCATGAATTTGTAGGAGCTGATCGATGATGACCAGTAATGCGGACCCGACGAGCGGCGCCACGATAAGCCGGGTACTGATCCGCCGCGCTCCGATTGCCCGGGCAATTGCCGGTGCAGCAAGGCCGAGAAAACCGATCACTCCGACGGCGCTGACCGGGAATGTTGTCAAGGCAACCGCAACGAAGAGTGCAGCAGCACGGAGAAATTGCAGTTTGATTCCAAGGCTTTGCGCCGCATCACCCAATGTCAGCATGCTCAACTGCCGCACAAGGAGAAATGCCAGAACGGAACAGCCAAGCACTTTCGGGAGAAGTCCCGCAATCTGGCGCCAATCATTCTGGTTCAGCGATCCCCCGCCCCAAATGAACAGACCCGACAGGTAATGATCATTCATCAACATCAGCAGGGTAACGATGGCGGTGCAATAGAGGCCTGCGACCAGTCCGGCGAGGATCACCACGACCGGCTGGAATTTGAAGCGCCAGGCAACCAGAAAGACAATGGCCATGACAGCAAAACCGCCAACAGCCGTTGTCACATCGCGGCTCCAGCCCAGAAGTGCCGGGGACCACAACATAGCTATTGCGAGCGCGAGTTGGGCACCCGCCTCCAAACCGAGGGTTGACGGCGAAGCGAGTGGATTGCGCAGAACATGCTGGAAAAGCGTACCGGACAATCCCAGCGCAAAGCCACAGACACAGGACATGACCAATCGCGACAACAGGCTGTAATGCACGAGAACAGCCTGATTATCGCCGGGCAAAGGCGATGAAAAGGCAGCAATGAAACCGATTTTGCCGATCAATGGTCCAAGGTTTATCGTCGCGACCGCAAGCGCCAAGCACCATAATGCACCGGTCCAGAACAGCGGATGAGAGGACAGGCGCTTCATATGCTGGCTTCGCCAAGCAGTCGGGCAAAGCGAGCCGCTGAAGGTAATGTGCCGAACATGAGGACGCTTGCCATGCGCTGAGCATGCCCTTTCTGCACAAATGGCATGCTCTGCCAGAGCGGACTGCCGGACAGGGTTGCAAGCACATCAGCTGGAACCGGATCCATGTAAAAAACCCGGCTGTCGCCGATATCGATCAAGTCGGCCATGCTGGCATCGCTATAACCCCATTCATTGGTCGGCCGCGTCCAAGCGTTTTGCAGGTCGAGACGGTCGAACACATCCTGGAAAATGCCGCCGGGGCCATAGATGCGAATGTTCCGCGCATCCATGAATGTGATAATCGCCAGCTTGCCCATATCCCGGGTTGCCGCCTTGGCCACGCGCAGTTCTTTTTCCGTACGATCGATCAGTGCTTCCGCCTCTGCCACGCGGCCAAGCAGGCGGCCGAGTTCCTGTGTTGCCTCGACGATATTCGGATAGGGTGCCCTGCCGAGCGCATGGATCGGGAAGGACTTGACCGGCGCGATTTGTTCGAGCTGCGGCCTGACCCATTCGAGATAGGGGGTCGAGATGATCAGATCTGGCTTCAGCAGCTGCAGCAGTTCCATGTTCACTTCATGGGCCGAGCCGATATTCGCAATGCCTTGCGGCAATGGTGGCTCGATGGTCCAGTCCGCCCAACCCGGCGTATCGCTCAAGCCGACAGGCGGTATGCCCAGCTCGATTAGCGTCTGTGCCAGCCCGTAATCCAGCGAAACGACCCTCGGTACAGATGCCCCGGCCCGTGCCGGCGCGAGCGAAGAAGCGAGCAGCATGGAGCCAAACAGAAAATCGCGTCTGCAAAGTGGGGGCATAGGCTTAAAGCACGTAGCTGATGGGCGTCTGTGTTTCGGGATGTCGGAAGATTCCCATGCGTACGCCGTAGATGGCATCCAGCCTGTCTGCTGTTATAAGCGCTTCCGTCTCGTCGTGTGCTACAAGCTTCCCGCCTGACAGTGCAATCAATCGATCGCAATAGCGGGCCGCCATATTGATGTCATGCAACACGATGAGCACGGAGCGGTTGTGTTCGTGCGCCAGCATCTGGATCAGCCGCATCACCTCTATCTGGTGATTGATATCGAGTGCCGAAATCGGCTCATCGAGCAACAGGCACTCCGTATCTTGCGCGATCAGCATGGCAAGAAAGGTGCGCTGACGTTCGCCACCCGACAGCGTATCGACAATGCGATCAGCCATCGCCGTCAGCGACGTCAGCTGCAGCGCCTGCATCACTTTGGCCCTGTCCGTGCTGGAGAAGCGCCCGAGCGCGCCATGCCAGGGATACCGTCCGAGAGCAACAACTTCCTTTACGGTCATTCCGTCTGTATCCGGCGTCTGTTGCGGCAGATAGGCAACCTTGCGGGCGTATTCCTTCGACCGGAATGATTTGAGCTGCTGACCCAGGCATTCCGCGCTTCCGGTCGTGGGTGACTGAAAGCGCGCCAGTATCTTGAGCAATGTCGACTTTCCGGAACCATTGTGGCCCAGGATGCCGACGACCTCGCCACGCGGAACGTCCAGCGTCAACGGATGGAGGAGAACTCTCCCATCGATATCATAACCGACCCCATTGAGCGAAAAGGACGTTCCGTTCATCGCATACCACCTAGAACTTGGCCGAAAGCGTAGCCTTGACAGCACGTCCCTCGCCATAGATGCACATGGGATTGCCGTCATTGTCGCCCGCGCAAGTCGAGTAATAATCCTTGTCGAAGACATTGCTGGCCTTTAGCGATCCCTTCCAGCCATTCTTCTCATAGCTGATCGCCGCGTCGACAAGCGTATAGCTATCGACCCTGATCTGGTTGGCATTGTCGCCAAACGAACTGCCGACATAGCGCACGCCGGATCCGACATTCAGACCCTCGAGAATACCGGTTTCGAAGGTGTACTTGGCCCAAAGCGAGGCCTGGTGCTCCGGCACGAGCGCCGGTCGATTACCAGTTTCGCCTTCGACATTGCTGGATGTGATTTCGGCATCCAGATAGGTATAACTACCCGTCAGGCTGACACCGTGGAACAGGTTTACGACGGTCTCAATCTCGAATCCGCGGTGCCGCACCTCACCCGTCTGAACCTGGAATATTGGGTCATCCGGATCCGGTGTCAGCACATTGGTCTTGGTAATCTCGAAGACCGAACCGGTGACAGTTCCGGGGAAGTAATCCGGTTCATACTTTACGCCCGCTTCATATTGTTGGCCCTCGGATGGCGAGAACGTCGTGCCAGTCGAACCTTGACCGATGGTTGGGGTAAACGATTCGGAGTAGCTGACGTAAGGCGTCAAGCCGTTATCGAACAAATATCCAAGCCCCACCCTTCCAGAAAAGGCGCTGTCGGATTGTTCGCTGGTTGTGTCACTCAGTCGATCATGGGTCTTGTCTTTCACCCAGGACTGGCGTCCGCCTAGTGTAAGCAACCAGTGATCATCGACCTTGGTTTGCGTTTGCGCGTAGAGTCCGACCTGATCGACGGTCTGACGGCGATCGAGATAAATTGGAGGAGAAGGAACATCAATGCCATACACCGGGTCACTGATATCAAGGCTCGGCCCGGTATCGAAGCCGTTCTGCCCATCAACAGTCTGCCGGTCGTATGATAGCCCCATCAACAAGGTGTTCTTGATGCGTTTGCCTTCATAGTCATACTGAACACCATTATCGACGCTGAAGAGTGTTGCCGTTTCGTCAACCGTGAACGCGGTGCGACCCATCGTGTCATCGTCGATCATGCTGGAATAATAAAGATGCCTGTAATCCGTTTCCTGCTGCGAGTAGCGAAGATTCTGCCAGATTTTCCACTCTTCGTTGAAACTGTGCTCGAACTGATAGCCTATAGAGCCATGATCCGCATCAAACCGGTCGAAATTCGGATCGGACGCGGTGAAACTACGCGAGAATTTCGGAATGTTCGGGAAGGCCGGATTGGCGACCGGCAGGAATGTATTGGGCGTCAATTCGTCCCACTGGTAGTTGGCGAGGATTGTCAGTGAGGTATCGGCGCTCGGTGACCAGGTGATTGCAGGTGCGATGAACACCCTATTGTTCCTGGAGAAATCCGTTTCCGTCTGCCCGTCGCGGAAAAGGCCCGTCAGTCGATAGGTCCAGACGCCTTCCTTGTCGAGCGGTCCTCCCGCATCAATCCCGACCTCATAGGTATTGAAGGATCCGTAGCTTGCATAAGCACTGTAAAGAGGGTCCTGCGTCGGCCGCTTGGTCACGAGATTGACTATGCCGCCAACCTCGTTCGAGCCGTATAGGACCGATGCCGGTCCCTTGAGCACCTCTACTCGTTCCAAGCCGTATGGCTCGGCTTTGAAGCCAGAGAAGTCGATGGCTTTTTGCGGCAGGCCGTCGCGATATACGGCGTAGGGGCCAATGTCGAAACCACGGATCAGGAATTGATCAAAGCGGTCATCAACACCCCAAGGCGAGGCCGTCACGCCGGACGTGTAGGCGATTGTATCCTCGATTTGCTCCGAAAACCGGTCATCCATCTGCTCTCGGGTGATAACGGAAATGGATTGGGGTATTTCACGAATCGGCGTGTCGGTCTTGGCACCTGTCATCGTATTCTTGGCGACATATCCCTTGTCGGGACCAACCGGGCTCGTATCGCCGTCAATGACGATCGTGTTAAGCTGGATGCTGGGTGCTTCCTGTGCCGCTGCCAAATCTGCCATCATCAATCCGGCAACCGACGTCGTCATCAGCAACCGGGCGTGACGCTTGCGCCCCACTGAACTGACTTCGTTCCACATCCCCGCCCCGCATCCCCGCATGACCACACCCCTTGTAAAACTTTGACTCTGATTGAGAAAATTACATGAGTTTTGAACTCATGTTTAAAGATGACTACATTTGTCATCTTATGCGAGTCAAGGCGTGTTCGGCAGAATGACGACTTTTTTCCGACGCCCCGCCTGTTCGCCCGTGATTGTGGCTCGAATGCTACAGATGCGCGTTTTGGAGCGCCTGCTGGATATCGTTCCAGATCACTTCCGGCTCCTCCAGACCCACGGCGAAACGGATCGTTTGCGGATTGACACCGAAGCGGACAAAGGACGTCATGCGGTCTGGGATCTGCAAGGCAGCCTTGGCTGGAACAACGAGCGTTTCCGGTCCGCCCCAGCTGACGCCGAGCCTGATGTGGCGGAGCGAATTGACGAACCGCGCTACGTCGATGTCCGGATTGAGATCGAAGGCAAACAGACCGGAGAAACCGGTCAGTGTCTTCTTCCCCGGGTGATCGGAAAAGGCGGGATGGCGGACGAGTGCAATATCCGGATGCTGCTGCAAATGCTTGGCAAGCACGAGCCCGTTACGCATGTGCTCCATCAATCGAACCTTCAATGTCCGCATGCCGCGCAGGAGCAGCCAGGCTTCAAAGGGTGACAGCTTTGCTCCGATATAGGGATAGGTCGAGCTGTTGATCTTGGCGATAAGGTCACGCGGACCGACAACAACACCGGCGACTGTGTCGCTGTGACCGCCGAGATATTTTGACGCCGCATGAATGACGATATCGACACCATGCTGGATCGGTTTCTGGAACAGCGGCGTCGCCCAGGAATTGTCGATAACAGTCGTGACACCATATTCCTTGGCCATTGTGGTCAGCGTCTCGATGTCCTGCAGCTCGAAAACCATCGATGTCGGATTTTCCAGATAAAGCAATTTCGCGCCCGGTAGAGCGGCCCGTACTTCATCGTGGTTGGACGGATCGACGAAGTCCACGGTGACGCCAAAACGGGCAAGCAGTTTGACAAAGAGCCGGTAGATATCATTGTAGAGATGCTGCACGGCGACGACGCGATCACCCGCTTCGACGAGGCTCAGGATCGTCGCGGTAATTGCCGCTGTACCGCTGGAAAAACCGCGTCCGTCCTCGGCACCTTCGAGCCGGGCCGTAAGCAATTCGAACTCACGCACTGTCGGATTGTCACCGCGCGAATAGATGTAGTTGCGCGAGCGTCCGGCGAAGACGTCTTCCATCGCCTCATAGGTGTCATAGGTGAACAGCGATGTCTGGAAGATCGGCGGCGAGACGGCATTGAAGGCTGCGGTATCGACCGGAGAGAACAGATCGTCGGGCATTTCGAGATTGAATTCTTGGGGTGGCATGGCTTTGTTCATGATGCCCTCTCAGACACGGTGCTGTTGAAACTGGTGATTGGAATGGATGGCGAATTGCCCCTGAGCTGGCGCAATATCATGACGAGAATGGCCACCGACATGAGTGCTGTCAGGGCTGGCGCCAGGAAGAGACTCGCGAGAACGCCGTCGAATGCAAACCAATGCGGCAGGATGAACAGTAACGGCAGCAGGAAATAACCATTCTGCGCCACACTGATTGCTCCCGCCAGGCGCGCCCTCCCCTGTGCCTGCAGGAGAACGATGAGGATTTGCCGGACGCCAAAGAAAATGAACGGAACATGCGTGACGACAATGGTCAGCGCGGCAATCGCGGCAATCTCCGCATCATCGGTGAAGATCGTGGCAATCGGATAACGCAAGAGCACCGCCCCGAGACCATAAAGAACGGCAAAGCTCGAGGTCAGTTTTAGAAGCGTGCTTGACGCAGCAAGCAATCGCGCTGGATTCCTTGCCCCCCAAGCGAAACTCAGTACTGCCTGGCCACCAAGTGAAAGGCCGATGATCGGCAGCATACCCAAAGTCAGGACACGCATCGCAATGCCGACGCCGGCAATACCACTATCGCCGCGATAAAGACCGGCGAAGGAGAACAGAACTGCGAAACTTATGCTGCTCAACATGCTGGTCAGCGTTGTCGGCAGGCCGATGAACAGCACGGGGTTGAGGATATCGGCGCGGAAAGCGGTGAAGCGCGCAGCAAGGTGCAATGTCCCCACCTGCTTTCGGAAATAGATCTGATAGGCACCAAGCGCTGCTATCTGCGAAAGAATGGTGGCGACCGCAGCACCGGCGAGCCCGAAACCGAACCAGAAGATCATGATCGGATCGAGCACGATGTTGAGGGCAAAGCAGCCCATCAGTGTCCACATGCTGAAGCGCGTATTGCCTTCTGAAATGGCAATGAAATCTGAAAGTATCTGGAGCATGGTCAGCGTCACCGAGAAGGCAACGATTGAGAGATAATGCTCGGCCAGCGGCAGGATGGCTTCACTGGCGCCAAAAAGGACGAGCAGTTCACGCTTGAACAACAGGATGCCCACAGTCAGCACAAGGCCGAGCGGTATCGCCAGCACGACAAACGTCGAGGCGGTGACATTGGCGCGCTGCGGATCACCGGCACCGAGTGCACGGCCCACTGCCGCGGCAACGCCAACCCCCGAGCCCCTCGCCGATCGCACCGATCATCATCAGGATAGGCAGCACAACCGTGATCGCCGCAATCTCGTGGCTGCCGATCATGCCGACGAAAACCATATTGATCGTATGATGCACGGCGTTGATCGACAGGCCTGCCACCGCAGGCATGCCGAGCCGGAAGATCAGACGGGTGAGCGCCGGATCGCTCAGGTCATCGGGTGCAAAGTAAGCCCGCTTCGCCTTTGCGCTCATGACGCAGGAACCCAAAGGCGATCGCCGAAGAAACGTTCCCGCGTCAGCATCACCAGCATGGCGCGTTTGTGCGGAAAGTCGAAGTGCTTCACCTTGGCAAAACCGGAGCGGTCGAGATTGCGGATTTGCTGCTCGTGGCTGGCGCGCGGCTCCCCGACAATGCGCTGCGTGCGAGGGTCGTCGAGAAAGATGAAGTGCATCAGCGATGGCAACCAGGCGGTAATCCACTGCTTGCCGCGATAGGCCGGCTCGCCAATGGCGACATGCCAGCCTCGATCATAATCCTGCGCATCGTAATAGGGCCCGAGGCGGTTTTCCTTGGCCCAGTAAACCTCGAAGTAACCGAATGGCACGCCATTAAAACAGCCGATCAGCGCCAGCATGTGCGGATCATGCAGGCGTTCCTCGAGGATCGCCAGATGCTTCTGCCGGTCGCCGCCATCCTCCCAAATCACGTTGACCTGCTCATCATTCATCCAGCGATGGAAATCCTCAAGATCGGTCTGAGGATCGGCAACCCGGAATGAAAGCACCTGGCCGAGCCAGGGAATATACCGCTCATAGACGACACCGACCGGCTTTTGCGGCCGCTTCGGATGATACTGGCCATTGCTCAAGACGTGCACCTGCGGATGCGGATAGGCTGGCTTTGCGACCCATGGAGCCGGCCACTGCCAGAAAGCGCGTGGATCGATCATCAGGCGATTGTCTTCAAATGTGCCAAGCGGGAAATCGGAGGCCGGCATATTGCCGATCCCGATCACGCTAGGCTCGTGTGATTGCGCTGTCATGAACTCGACTGCACAAGACAGAACCGTTATTGGATCAGCCTCTGTGAGATCCGGCAAAACCAGTTTCAACCCTTCCGGTGTCGTCTGCACCGATACAGTGTAAGCGCCGCTGGCTGTCGAAACCTGCAACCTGTCTGGCGTTAACAGTGAACCTGTTATCAGGAATCGAGTCGAAACCGGAAACGGCTCAACGCGTGTTTCCCTGGCAAGATTGGATATGAGGGTCATGGCACACTCCGCAGCATCACCGCCGCAACTATTTCGCGTAGGTTTGCTACAGAGACGCCGTGGACCGGCGCCGATTTAGGCCCATCTTTGAAAAATTTTTCTCCTTTTCCGCTTAAATCGTGCGCGACCTCGTCCGTCTCTTGATCATGTTTGTCTTGTTCAGGGAGCCTGCATGATGTCGGCAGCAGAGATATCGCCAGAGACTTGGCCAGAAACCTGGAGCGTTGTTCGGGACTGGGAAGATCGCTATTCCGTTTGGCCCGACGACAAGGCGTTGCCGGTTGGCTGGAGCAAGGAACCGATCAGCGGCACCCGCGACGAGTGCCTGGAAAAGATCAGGCAAATCTGGGTTGATCCGCGGCCGCTGAGCTTGCGGCAGGCCATGGCCTGAATGCCGACCCCTCACTTCAGATATTGGACCCGGTGAAGATATGAACAAGCTATTCGCGCCAGACCAGGCGAACGATCCCGTCGTCGTGGATGACCTCTCTCACAGTGTTTCAGACAGCTTTCCTCTGACGCTGGCGCAAAAGCGCATCTGGTCGCTCGAGCAGATCGGCAACACCACGGTTTTCCCTTTGCAGGTTCTCACATTGCACTGGCATACTACCGTTACATTCGATCAGGTGCAGCATGCCCTGGCGAAACTGGCCGGGCGCCACAGTGCCTTGCGGACGCGCTTCCGCCGTTTTGCGGGCGGGCGCATCGAGCAACTTTCAAACGCAGGCGACGTTCCTTCGATTGAAACCCTTGGAAGCGAAAGCAATCCCCTGAGTACTATCGAGGCAGAGGAACAGCGGGCTGCGTTTGTGTCCCGCCCCTTCGATCTGCTCAATGGTCTTCCTTCGCGCTGCCAGTTGATCGTGACAGCGCAAGGCGCGCTCACATCGACCATTGTCCTGCATCCGATTGTCTGTGACGATGTAGCGCTTGCGATCCTGCAAAGGGATCTGATTGCATTCGTCAATGATGAATCATTAGCGCCGGTTGACGACAATGGCCTGCTGCGCGGTACCCTCGAAGAAGCATGGCTGGAAACGGCCGATTTCATACCGGCTCTCGCGCATTGGCGCAATCTGATTGGCGAGGAATACAACGCGACGACCTTGCCAACACGCTTCAATGCCAGCGGCTATGCGGGCGCCAATAGGTGCCACGTCCCGTTCCAATTGGCTGCAACGCTATGGACCAGCATCAAGGTCTACGCGGAGCAACAAAATCTGAAGGCCGATCTCTTGTTGTCCGCGGCCTTTGCCGTGCTGCTTGCCCGCTATAGCGGCACGTACAGCCTGCAGCACGGTGTACTTCTATCCAACCGCGCCTCTGACATAAGCCGGCAAACCATCTGCCGCACAGAGCAGATTTTGCCCCTGAAGCTTGAGCTCACATCCAGAGCACGCGTTCTGGATGTTTGCCATGCGGTGGCTTCCGCCATTGCAACTGGCACGCACAATCTTGTTCCATTCGAACGGCTGGTACAGGAAATCCAGGCACATGAGGAGCGCGAACAGGATGCGATCGTCAAATCGCTTTTCGAGTTCCGCGAACCCCGTACCCAATCCGGTCTTATTTCCGGCACACTATCCGCCCTCGCCCCACGCTCGGATGTCGAGCTTGCGCTTGTCCTTGCTCCTAATGAATCGGGCGGTCTCGATGGTCTTTTCGACTATGCGGAGGATCTCTATGAACCGGCGTCGATCGAGCGAGCCGCTACCCATTTCGGGCGGATTCTGGCGGAAGCTGTTGCTGGAACGGGTGTTCGCATAAAGGACATTCAACTCATCGCCGAAGGGGAACTCGACATCCTGTCCGCGCCCTATGGGGATGACGGCATCAACGACGACCTTCCCGTGCATGAGCACATTGCCGCCCATGGAGCACGTACGCCGGACAAAACCGCGATCATCTACGCCGATGAAGTCTGGAGCCATTCGAGGCTAGACCAAAGCGCCAATAGGCTTGCGCACCGGCTGATCAAGCTCGGCGTTGGCGCGGACATAAGCGTCGCCATTGCTGTGAAACGCTCGCCGGAAGCCATCGTCGGCATTCTCGCGACGCTGAAGGCGGGCGGGGCCTACATCCCGGTCGAGCCCGATCATCCCACAACACGCAATCATCACATCCTGCGCGACGGCGGCGTGAAAGTAATCCTGACCCATAGCTGGCTGCTCGACCGCATCCCCGAAGGGCTCGATGCCGTCATTCTGGAGCTGGACAAACTCGATCTGTCTGAAGAGGCGGAAACGGCTCCGGATGTTCGTATCCACAAGGACCAACTCGCCTATATCATGTATACATCCGGCTCGACCGGGTTGCCGAAAGGCGTTGCGGTCGAGCATGGCCCGTTGACCCATCACATGCAAAACACGTCCCGTGTCTATGGCATGAGCGAGGCTTCGCGCGAATTGCCTTTCCTGCCGTTCAGTTCCGACGGCGGCCACGAGCGCTGGATGAATCCGCTTATGGAAGGCGGCAGCATCATTCTGCCCGACCAGCCCCTTTGGACACCGGAAGAGACATTGACGGCCATGCGCAAGCACGGCGCCAACAATGCCAGCATCCCGACCACTTATCTGCAGCAGCTGGCCGAATGGGCCGACCTGACCGACAGTGCCCCGCCAATGCGGCTCTACTCATTCGGCGGTGAAGGGCTTGCCCAGCAAACCTTCGACCTCCTGTCGAAAGCCCTGAAATCCGAATGGCTGATCAACGGTTATGGCCCGACGGAAACCATCATGACTCCAATGGTATGGAAAGTGCGGGCCGGGCAGAAGTTCGAAGGCACCTATGCGCCAATCGGAAGGGCAGTCGGCAACCGCCGTGTCTATGTGCTCGATCCGGATCTCAATCCCTGCCCTATCGGCGTGACGGGCGAGCTTTATATAGCCGGCGAAGGCATGGCGCGGGGCTATATCGGCAAGCCGGATACGACAGCCGATCGCTTCATCCCCGATCCGTTCTCAAAGGAAGGCGGACGTCTCTACCGTTCCGGCGACCTGACACTCTGGCGGGAGGACGGCACAGTGGAATTTGTCGGCCGCGTTGATCACCAAGTGAAGCTACGTGGCTATCGCATTGAACTCGGCGAAATCGAAGCTGCTCTCCTGCAGCAGGAGGGTGTCGGCGAAGCGCTTGTTGTCCTGCGGGACGACGAGGCGACAAAACAGAAAATGCTTGTTGCCTATGTCGTGCCCAAACAGGGGCAAGAACTAAACATTGCCAACATCCATTCGGCGCTCGAGCACACCCTGCCAGCCTATATGGTGCCATCTGCCATCGTTCCATTGAAGAGCATGCCGATCAACCCGAACAGCAAGCTCGACCGTTTCGCCCTTCCCGTACCAACACCGATGAAACGGAACATCGTCGAGCCCGAAAACGCGATCGAGCAAGAAGTTCTCGAACTCTGGCAGCAAATCCTGAAGATCAGTCCAATCAGCGTCGAGGATAATTTCTTTGCCATTGGCGGCAACTCACTGGGAGCCATCCGCATACTTTCAGCATTGCGCCAGCGCAAGCCGCAGAACCGCACGACTATTGCCGATCTCTTCAACAACCCGACGATCCGCTCCTTCGCCAAAATCGTCGAAGCCGGCAATGATCAGGCTGGAAGTGAAGTCATCGTATTGCGCGCCTCTGGCACCAAGCCGATGCTCTATTGCTTCCCCGGCCTGCTGGTCAGCACACGGGAATATGTCAAGCTCGTCGATTATCTTGGAGCCGATCAGCCAGCCACCGGCTTCATCTGCTACTCGCTCTCCGAACAAAAGCAGATCGGCGCGTCCGTCGATGAAATCATCGAAAGCTACGTCGACTACATCCGACGCCACAGCAAGGGCCAGCCCTGTTATTTCCTCGGCTGGTCCTGGGGCGGGTTGCTTGCTTATGAGGCCGCACGCAGGCTTGGCGACGAAATCGATCTGCGCCTGATCACAATGGTGGACGTCTGTGATCTCGGTACCGAATTTGCCATCGGCTCGATACCCCGTTTCAAGCATGGCGAACGCGATAAACTGCACGGAATGGTACAGGATTGGTTGTCGCGTACAGCCATGCGGACGGAATGGGACCGGCTGCTTGGCGTCATGGACGCCGATACCTATGACCAGTTCCTGCGCTTCATTGGGGATGAGAAGGACGAGCTGCCGACCGATGGGCCCGACATCAGCAGCCGCGAGCACACATTTTGGATACTCATCGATAATGCGCTGATTTTCCGCCGCCACCAGCTGCACCCTCACAATGTACCCATCCATTCCTGGGCAGCAGACGACAGCCTGAACCGAGGGCTCAATCTCATCGACTGGCGGCGCTACTCTCCACGAGCCAATCCGGCAGAGATCATCTCGGGCACCAACCATCTGCATGTGATCGGGTCGCAAGCCTTCCACAGCCGGATGGCGCATCGGCTGAAAGAAGCGCTCTGAGAGCCTGGGACTGGAATGACGAGTTCACGGAAAGGAATTCTGATGACTGCCATGTTTGCAAACAATGATCGAACCAGTCAGGCGAGCGGAACTCTTGATCTGGCCGGGATTGGTATCGGGCCATCAAATCTGAGCCTGGCGTCGCTCCTTGATAGCGTCGGCAATGTCAGGGCGCATTTCTACGAGAGCCGGCCAGATTTCGACTGGCATCCGGGCATGATGCTGCCGGATGTCGAACTGCAATCGTCCTATCTGAAGGATCTTGTCACGCCGGTCATGCCGACGAGCCCATGGTCCTTCATTTCCTACCTTGTTGCCCACAAGCGGCTCTATGCCTTTCTGAATGCCCACTACGAGGCGGTGCCGCGGCGCGAATTTGCCCAATATCTAGCTTGGGTGGCAAGCCGGCTAAAAAACCTCTCCTTTGGTTCGACCGTGCGCGAGGTCAAGTTCGACAAGGACCAGTTCGTCGTGCAGTTCGATAACGGTGCGATAAGTGCAAGAAATCTCGTACTCGGAACCGGCACCACGCCGTTTGTGCCCTCCTGGGCGTTGCCCTTTCTGGGTGAAAAATGCTTCCACAATTCCGAGGCCAAGCGCCGTTTGTCCAGCCTAAATGCCTCGCGCATTGCGGTCATCGGCGGTGGCCAGAGCGGCGGTGAGGTGGTGGAGGCCCTGCTCAATTCGAAATCGACACTGAAAGAGCTCAACTGGTTTAGCCGCCGGCACAATTTCGAACCGATCAATGATACGGCCTTTTCCAACCAGGTCTTTTCACCGGAATATGTCTACGCCTATCTCAATCTCAACAATGACCAGAAGCTGGAAGCGCTGAAAGCCTCGATTCTGACCAGCGACGGGCTCTCCATTTCGACCATCAACGCCATCTACCGGCGGCTTTACAGCTTGCGCTACCTGGAACATCGCAACATCGATGCGAAGCTTTCACCCAACCGCGATGTCATCCAGGTGGAAGCGGACAAGGATGGCTATCGCCTGATCGTGCGCAACCGTTTCGACGGTGGTGTCGAGGTGGCCCATGCCGACGCGATCGTCCTGGCAACCGGCTATCAGTTCAGGCTCCCGGACGCGCTGGCCGGTTTGCAGGACCGCATTCAGTTCGACCGCAATAACCGGCCAGTACTGAACGACGATTATTGTCTTAACTGGAATGGCCCGAAGCAGAACCGGATTTTCGCGCAGAACGCCGGAAGGTACAGCCACGGAATTGCAGACTCGCAGCTCAGCCTCATGGCCTGGCGCAGCGCGCACATCATCAATTCACTCCTGGGGCAGGATCACTTCGATCTGGAGCCGCACGACTCGCAGGTGAACTGGTTGTCGAGTGGGCATGACACGATGGGCCAATCCATTGCCGTCGACTATTGACGATCATTCGGGATCAGGCATTTTCCGCTGACGCAGGATCAAATTGGTCTGACCCAATTGCGCCGATATGGCAATCAGATGGCCGGATGGTGCGTGAAGCAGGCGATGATGCCAACAGATGTCATCGCGAGTTAGGGCACTGTCGATAAGGATCGTAGCTGTCAAACGATCCAATCGAATGTTCAGTTCGTTGGGCGCTGCGGCAAGTCCGGTACTCACTGCTTTCAGAAGACTTTCCTTTAGGGTCCAATAGTTCAGAAGCAGCGCCTGACGCTCATTGCCCTGAAGCGTCGACAAAATCTCCAGTTCCGAGGGCGAACAAAACAACGATGAGGTCGCGAGCTCAAACCCAGTTTCCATTGGTTCGGCGTCGATGCCCAGTAACGTGCATTGACGGCTGATCGCAAAAACGGCCAATCCCTCCGCGTTGGACAGATTGAAGGTCACACCGCCCGCGTTGGCAAGATAGGGCTTGCCATATAATCCAGCTGCAATGTTCAAATCAGCTGCCGGAATATCCGTATAGAGCGACAGAACCGAGCGCTGCAGATGGCGCCCGGCCATAAAGGCTATGGCATCCTTTTCAAACGCAAAAGTCGCTGCCCGCGCCTGCTCATCTGATGAAAGCACGGAGCTTACCTTGCTCCAGTCCATCTCACCTCTATAGGGCCACCACCAAATATCGACATAGGCATCGTCGTGGCTCATCGTTGAAACCGACACATCCGGTAACCCGGTTAGAGGGTAGCACGGCAGCATCAGACTCCCTCCGTTGATTCATTTCATCCCGCCTGGGCTTGCTTCCTGATGGCAAAGGCATTTTGGATCGCGCGATTGACCGCGACCGGCAGCAACGACATGTGGTTCTCACCGGGGTGGATCTCGAACTGCGCACGTATCGGCCGACCGGGCAGATCATTCAGGCGGTCCACAAGTTCGACAGAATAGATATCATTCAGCGTGATCTTTCTCTGCGCTAGCCGCTCTGCCTCATCTGCAGCACCGACCTGGAACGGCGCCAGCCTGTCAGTCTCGTATTCCCCGCAGGAGAGGAACAGTTCGGCATTCTCTCTCGTCTGGTGTGCGGTGACAAACCTTGAATAGAATTGATCGATAGCGCGATTTTCCCAATAGATCGACGGACTGGCGGCAATCCATGTCGTAAATGCCGAAGGCCGGGTGAAAAGGCTGTAAAGCACAAAAAGACCGCCAAAGGAGTGGCCGAAAAGCGATTGACGATTGCGATCGACAGGAAGGGCAGCCTCGACCACGGGTTTGATCTGATCCTCGATAAAAGTCAGGAACTCTTCTGCGCCGCCGGTTTTCACTTCCGGGCTGTTTTCAAAAAAGGGGGGGTAGGTTTGGCCGGGCGGCGGACCCAGATCCCACGAGCGGCGCAAGGGATCATAGGCAGCATCGAGTGGATAGCCGATGGTCACGATGACACCGGGTCCAACATTGGTACCGCTCGGATAATTCGCCTGCGCCCGCATGACATCAACCGCCGTGCCGATCACCGCATTTCCATCGGTCATGTAAAGCACTGGCCAGCCCTGCTCCGGCGCTTCACCCTCCGGGCGATAGATGAAAACCCGGTAGGTCTGGCCATTCTGATCAGAAGCCACATCGTGAAACGTTGTATTGCCGACCATGGCGGGCGATGAATTGGGAAACACTGTCATGGGTCCGTATTCTCAAAGGACGGGTAACAAGCCCCCTCCCCTATCCTGTTACCGGCTCACAACTGGCGAGCCGGATTAAGCAGTTATTAAACATGACAGTAGAGGTCAATATTTAATTTTGTACCGGTCCTTATCCAGCCTGCGCCTCATGCTTGATCTGGTTCACTCGCAACAAGCCCATCAACAACGGACCAGTAGAGAACGCCCCCGCTCGAGCCTTGTCGGTGAGCGCCCGCAAGTATCCGCCGGGACTCGTGATCGTTTCGCCCTTTTGCAATATTGCCGCAACGACGATTGCCGCCTCATTGGCGCCTAGGGTTTCAATCGCCTGATTCCAGGCATCGGGACTTATCCCAAGCGTCACCCGGACCAGATTGGCCGTCTGCACCAGGTCGGGCCAGTTTTCGATGCCTTTCAAGGTGTAATCGACGATATCCGGGCAGGCCTTGAGGATGAGGCCCAGTGGAAAGGCTTTCGGGGGCAATTTGCTGGTGGAACGCCGAAGTCGATCACTCTCATCAATAGCTATTTCCTCACTGGTTCCCGTTTCTTCTTCCTTGTTCCAGCCTGTCTCGGCATTTGCCCCCTGGTCTTTTCTAAAGCCGGGTTCAAAATCAGATGAGGAGTCTGGGTTTTGATTCTGTATGTGCCGTTCAGTTTGAACGTCACTGGCGGTTGATTTATTGAAATTAGCGTGGATTTCCAAGAGCTTCTCTACATCCAGACGCAAATCATCAAGAGCGGCAGCCAATGTACCGAGCCCCAGGCGGTCAAAGCCACGCAACAAGGGTCGCGCCAAAGGCATGAAACGCTCGCTGATGGCGTCCCAAGGTCCGTCCAATTCCTGCTCTTCGGCGAAAATGACCATCTTCGCAATGTCACGGCGATGGAGGCTGACGCGCTCCCTTAATAGGCGCTTCGCCAGATCTTCGGCGCGTATCGAAGCAGCGAATTGTTCCAGTTCCCCTGCCCGCACTACCAGCGGCGTCAGATCGAAGCCGAATGCCGTCTTGACGTCTCCTTCCTGGTCGCGGCGTACGTAGCGCTTGCCGTTGGGACTGTCACGCCGGATGATGAGGCCAGCCTCCACCAAGGCCGCCAGATGACGGCGCAGGGTCACCGGCGCCATGCCGTGCGCCCGCATTGACAGTTCGCGGTTAGACGGAAAGACGATAAGATTAGTTTCACTGTCCAGTTCCGCCTGCTTGTGAAAGCTGAGCAGCGCATGCAGAACTGCAAGCGCACGATCGGACACGCCGAGCATCGGCCGCGCCTCGGTAATTGTGCGGAACAATTTCCACTTATCGGCGACCTGAGTGGCCGGACAATCGCGTGCAGATGCTTGTGCTTCCAGCATGGCATGCGACATCGGCCGCCGCCCAAAAGGCGTCGTTGTCATTTCCCTGTTCATTGCTTCCACCTTCAATCAGGCAAAAGAAATCTGCTCGCCGAAACGACGCTTAATGCTTGACAGTGATTCTCGGAAATGCGATTCTCAAGCTGCTTAGACTTTGAGAGGGCTTCCGGGACGCAGTTTCGGGGGCCTTTTCTTTTGTGATCTCTCTCCAGTTAGAGTTGTCTAATACGCGGCTCACTCGTCTCGCGGCGAACGAACGCCGCATAGATTTCCGGCAAGTGCTCGATGAGGTAATGTCCAAATTCTGGCGTGATCGCTTCATCTATGATCACCCGGGTCTTGCCGTCATTCTGCTCAATCTTAGCGAAGGATTGGCCCTCTTTCGATTTGAGCGGATATATGTAGGGTCCGGACTTCTTCTTGGGTGTCAGGCTTTTCAAGAGCAGCGCAAACCGCGCATCGCTGTCGAGGCGGAAGAAGCGCTCCATATCTACCCCTTCCTTCCAGTATTCGTTCCTTGCTTGCAGCAATTGCGATAGTTGCTCCCAGCGTGGTCGGCCAATCTTCGGAGCAGGGCCAACAGCCCTGATAAGGTCTTCCGGCAGTGAATTGGCGAGGGCAATCATGGTCGACAGATTGCCCTTGTGTACCGAGAGGGCCGCCATCAAAGCATGCCGCTCGATGCCGTGAGCTTCCAGCCGCGCCGCAAACAGAGCCCGTTCAATGAAGGACAGATCCTTGCGCTCAAGGTTCTCCTTGCCCTGCGCAACGATCAGATCCTCGTCCGAGAGGTCGCGCGCAATCGCCTTGACCGGGCGGCCAATGGCTTTCAGTGCAGCCAGACGGCGGTGGCCATAGGCAACCTGGTAGCGGTTATCATTGCGCGGATTGGGGCGTACCAGGATAGGCACCTGCTGACCATGTTCCTCAATGCTGGTCTTCAGCTCTTCAAAATCCACGGTATCCGTATCATCGAGACGATCGCGGATAAACGACGCATCAATCAGATCGGGATCGATGTCGATCACATGTTCGCCGGACGCGAGCTTTTCGCGCAGCGCCTGTGCCTCGTCCGCATCATCCGAAAGACTTTGCAGCGACAAGCCCATGGCTTTCAGCGAACCCGACTTCTGTGCGGGTTTCGCCAGCCGGTGTTCGGTCTGCGACCCCTCGTTGATCGGCGTCATCATGGCTTTCAAAGCGTCTCTGCGTTTGTTCATGGCGACCTGCCCCATGCTTCGCGCACCAGATCCTCAATCTCTAAATTGACCGCATCGAGCGCTTCGATAGCCCGGTCATAGGTAGCGCGTGTGAAATATTCGCGGCCGACTTCATAGAGCGTCTGCTTGGTCAGGCCAGCATCGGAAATGGCAGTGGACTTCAGTAAGGCATTGGTCAGGACGCGTTCGCCGAACAGGCTTTTCATCAGCCCGACGATCTGCCCCTGCGGGCCATCACTTGGCTCATACCGGGTAATGACGTAGCGGAAGAAATCATAATCCGCATCGCCGCCTGCCTGTTCGACGACATCAAGCAATCCTGCGGTCATATGCAGGAACTGCGACATGGACGCAACGTCAAGCATTTGCGGGTGTATGGTGACAAGCACACTGCGTGCTGCACACAGTGCCGACAGCGTCAAGAAACCCAGCGATGGTGGGCAATCGAGGACGACCACGTCATAACGATCATCAACGGTCTGCAGAGCGCTGGCGATACGCGAAAAAAACAGTCGCTCAGTACCGCGACGCTTTTCAGCAAGGATGCGGGGCGTATCGTGCTCGAATTCCTGCAGTTCCAGATTGCCTGGAATAATGTCGAGTCCGGCAAAATAGGTCTTGCGGATGATGTCGGCGAGGGGCCGCTGCTGATCGTCATAGCGGATCGCGCCGTAGATCGTGTCGTTCTCTTCAAGGTCAAATTCCGGCTGAATGCCGAACAGCGCCGATAGCGACGCCTGCGGATCAAGATCAATCGCCAGAGTGCGATAGCCGCGCATGGCGAAATACTGGGCCACGTGAGCCGCAGTGGTCGTTTTTCCGGAGCCTCCTTTGAAGTTCGTGACGGCGATGACTTGCATATGCTCGTTGCCATGCCGAACCGGCAGATAGCTCTTTTTCGATTTCGCCAGGTAATTGCGGATTTCATGCACCTGATCGAGCGAGTAAAGCCTGCGGCCACCGGAAGTCTTTTCCGCTTCCGGACCCTCGCCGGCAAGCGACAGGTGCCGTATATAGGCATCGGTAATGCCGATCAGCTTGGCGGCCTCACCGGACGTGAATTTGCGCAGTTCCTTTTCCGCCGTCGGCGGGAAGGCGCGGGAGCGCAACTCCTGCAGCTGAGCGCTCAACAGGTTGGCATCCGCCTCAACCAGACGCGTCAAAGAGCGCACCTTCTTACCGGTACGGTGGCTCTGGTCTTTTTCAGTTGGAGACAACATAAACGCTCTAAATCCAATTTTTGAGATTAAAGCGTAAATTCAACTGAGTCTGCATGAGTCGTCAAGCGCTTTAAAGTTAACGACCTGCCGGTCTCCAGGCCGGGTGAACCCCTTGAAAAGTTCTCAGCTGAGAACTTTTCACCAACTTCGCCCCATCGGACATTCAAATGGGATTCGCAGGAGGCGCATCCCGTAAAAGTTCTCAGCTGAGAACTTTTATGCAGAAAAACTTTGGAACCCGACAAATTCACATCTCAAGTTGACAGTATACGTCTTTGGATTTTACGCATTTTGACACGATTCTTGTATGGTTTTTGATGTTTCCCATACCATATTTTTCTCCAGGAATCGCCGCAAGCAACCTGGTGCGCCGCTCGGTACGGGTAAGACCAATAGACTGATCAAGGCGAGGTAGCGCCCCCCAGACGGACGCAGGGGAGGGCTCCGGACGACCGGAGCTTTATAAATTTCCTGCCGGAAAGTTGACGACTCTTCTGTCTCGTGCCATCGTTTGCAAATCGATCAGGGCAGGGAACGACGTATCTCGATGCCGCCGCGCTCGGGCGCAACTGGACCCATCCTGATGGTTTTCAGCAAATACAAAATACCGTGCATCGGAAGTCATGATGACTTTCGTTTCCGTTTGGCGTTATAGTTAATGAATTGTCAACACCTTGCCGCAAGACGACTTATCCATATGAAGCGACGCTTCAAGGCAGAACTCGGCAGATATTTTCTAATCGAACCTAGCGCTTCTTGAGCGCTGCCGCTTTGATCCTGTCGAGTTCGGCAACTTCCTTTGCGCGGAACTTCGCGATGCGCTCGATCAGTTTTAAAGGTATGGGCCGAGAGAGAGGAAAACGGATCGTACCCTTGTTGTTGACTTCATAAGGAGCAAGGTCGTTCTTGAAGAAGGCCACCAGCTGCTCATTGGCGGGGTAGAGCGAGTAGTGTTTCTTCCAACCTGCGAAATAGAGAATGGCGGCGCCACGCAATTTGTAAGCGGGTATCTGGTACGAGATCACTTCTTCAGCGGTAGGCAGTGCCTTTCGGATGGTATTTCGCACACGCTCGAGTATGTCCTTCGCGGCCTCGGGCTGGGTGGCGATATACTCGTCCACGGATTTGAAGTCGGTCTTGGCCATCTTGTCCTCCCTTGAATCCAAACCTTCGCTTCGACTTCAACGCCCAACCGGTACTGAACGAGCGGCGGGAGAGGCTATTCTATCACAGGGGATTACATCGAAAAGCGCTGAACGCATGCCCCGCAGATCGCTGGGTTGTATCACCTGCACCCTTGCAATCAAAAGATGAACAAGTCATGCTGCCGATGCAATGCCATCGATCGCTGACAATGGTTAGATTCATGCGCCATTCATACGCAACATTTCTGAACCCACGTCATTTTCGGCCACAATCCACGCGCAACTTCCAACCGATGACTTCGAAGGGATGCCTTGACCTGGCCTTTCATTCAAAGGGACGGAAGCCATCGTGGCATTGTTAAACCGGAACGCATGGTGCGCTCCCGGGGGAAACGCGAAACACTATCGCAAGGAACACACGACGATGAACCAGTTTCGTTTCAATATTCTCGCCGCGACGGTGATTGCCGGTGCAGGCATGGCATTCTTCACGCTCCCAGCGGCTGCGCAATCCGTAACAAAACAATGCAGCACGCAATATAACGCAGCCAAGGAAGCGGGTACGCTCAATGGCCAGAAGTGGCCACAGTTCCTCTCAGAGTGCAGTGCCAAGCTGAAGGAGGATCAGCCGGATGCAGACGCCGCGGCGCCCGCAGCCAAGACCCCGGCGAAGAAACAGGCAAAGGAAACAACGACAACAAAGGCCAAAAAGACCGAGACGGCAGCCGCAGCTCCCGCAGGCGGCATGTCAGCCAAGGCAGTGACCAAGGAATGCAGCACGCAATACCAGGCGGCCAAGGAAGCAGGTACACTCAATGGTCAGAAGTGGCCACAGTTCCTCTCCGCCTGCAGTGACAGCCTGAAGTCCGACGACTCGGACGCAACAGTACCAGATGAGCCGAAGCCTGCTGCAACGAAAACCACTGCAGCCAAGACCACCACGAAAACAACTGCAGCAGCGACTACCGCCGATGGCAAGCCGCTGTCACCCGGTCAGGTTGCGTTCCGCGCACGCATCAGTGAGTGCGGCGAGCAATGGCAAAAAGCCAAAGCCTCCAACAAGACCGGCGGTAAGACCTGGCCGCAGTACTGGAGCGCCTGCAATACGCGCCTGAAGGCCGAATAAACTTGTCGTCTCGTGACGGTAAACATCCTTTACAGCGCCCGGACCGGATCCATCCAGTTCGGGCGTTTTCCTTGTAAGTGCAATGTGCTCCTGGCGTCATCCAGACATCATCACTGACGTCTAAAACTTGTACAAACTCAACCACGAGGAGGTCACCATGCCAATCCAGGATCTCGTTGATTCAATCGCCACCCAAGCCAACCTTGACCCGCAGGTGGCGGAGAAGGCAGCCGGTACCGTCCTTTCCGTTCTTCAGCATGAGGCTCCGGAGCAGGCGGCATCGCTGTTCGCAAAGATTCCCGGTGCCACCGAGCTCGCACAAAGTTTTGACGTCATGGCAAGCGGAGCCCAGTCCGGCGGCTTCCTGTCGAGTGTCACCAGCATGCTCGGAGGCGCCGCAGGTGAAAAGGTGGGCGCACTTATCAATGGCGTGGCGGCGCTCAAGGAAAGCGGGTTGACAGTCGACCAGATCAGGGAAGCTGGCGCGGCAGTCCTTGCCCATGCCAAGGAATCGGCCGATCCTAACCTTGTCGACCAGCTTCTGGATTCGGTTCCGGGGCTGAGGGGTCATTTCGGGCTTTGAACCGAGCGGCCCGTCACGGGCTGACATTTCGCGCTCAACCATATAAACCGTTTTGCAACGCCATGGGGAACGGTGGGCATGAACGGAACGAAGCGGACGGTCTATTTCGCGCTTGGATGGGTGATGGTAGCACTTGGCTTCATCGGAGCCTTGCTGCCGGTCATGCCGACAACGATCTTCCTCATCATCGCCGCCTGGTGTTTCAGCCGTTCCTCACCACGCTTTGAAAAATGGCTGCTCGAACATCCGGTCTTTGGTCCAACCCTGGTGCAGTGGCGCAATCACGGAGCCGTACCAAAACGCGTGAAATGGATAGCCTGCGGTGGCATGGTTTTCGGCTATGGGACGTTCTTTTATTTCGCCCGGCCAGCACCCATTCTTGGTGGTGTCGTTGCGCTGTTCTTCATCGCTTGTGCCGCTTATGTCGTTACCCGTCCAAGCATAGCCGTATAGGGACGGAAACGTCGCGCCTAAGCCAGTCCATAGTCATTTGGTTCGCCACCCAATCGTGCGACACCCTTTGCCAAGCAATCCTTCAAAAGACGTTGGGTGTTTTCGTCGTATGAACGCATGCTCTCGATTATTGCTTCTTTCCAGGCGACCCCTCTATCCCATGCTTCCATGTATGCGTCGGCCAATGCTTCGTCCTGGCGAGATTCGATCATCGCCTCCATAAGGATTCTGGATTGTAGGCGGTCTTTGCGGCTCTTGGCGGTGCCATCCGCATCGTTTCGGCGCCGCGATCCCACGATGAGTTTGTGGACGGCGTAGCGCTCGGGTGCAGGGACGAGAATTGGGACGCCCGAGGCATAGAGCATAACTGCGCGCACCGGTTGGTGGATAAGGAAATCCAGAAACCGCAGCGGCTGAGCCGACGCGCCACCAAGAGCCGGCATCGATGCGGGATGGTTGCCATAATCAACGGAACCGGTGTTTGGGGTCAGGAACTCCACTGCGTATCCAGAACGATTTATGAATTTCGTCGATTGCCGGCTGTCGGTTTGATGCGGAACTACGCGAAAGGTCGGATCAACTTTCCGTAACACATCCAGAACGGGCGGGAGGGCGTCTCCAACTGCGGCTGAAATTGAGTGGAACTGGGCAAAATCCGCGTCCGCTGTCTGCAGTGCGGCATTCGGCAAACGCATCCCCAGAATCGCGGGATAGCATTGAAATGCAACTGTTCCTACCAGGACACCGCGCAAGCGGAAAAAACCGGCAATAGCCAGAGTTTGAACGATTTCACCCACAAATGGCTCTGGCCGCGGGAGATAGGCCTCCCGTACGAGCGTCGATACGATCTTGCGGCGGGCCCGGGCGTCTGACTTCAGGTCCTTGAAATTCTCGACCCTTCGCGTGATCTCCTCATCGTCAACCGGGCCGACATAGCGGCGATTTTTGCCGCCACCCTCTTTCGCCGTATCGAAATACCAATATCGTCGGCCGCGGCTTTCCATGGTTATGAACCGGCCGCTTATGGGAAAATCACTCGTAAACGAAGCATCGAGTGTCCGCTGGGCAAGTTCAGAATAAAGTACCTGATATGTGTGATCGATGCGTTGCATAATCATTATTACCAATTGCGCAAGAATGGTAATAGCACGAATCGACACAAGAATCTATTACCATTTTCGCAAAAATGGTAATAGCATGAGTGCGGGGGGCCATAGTGAAGCCGCAACCATTTATAGAAAAATCCCGCAGTTCTAAATCCGCTTTTCGGTCACCTTGTCGAAGACATGCAACGCACTGGCATCGATGCTGAAGCGTTGCAACATGCCGACGGTCACCTGTGATCTCGGCGGCAGGCTTGCCGTCAGCCGCTGACTTCCTATCGTCGAGGTAACCACCAGCTCCGGACCGGTTAGTTCCACCACCACGACCTTCGCCTCAATCGCAAGACCTATGTCGTCGCCTGACGCCAGCGTCAGGTTCTCCGGGCGGATGCCGACAATGACATTGCGTGCTTTTCCGGCGCTCTCCTGCAACTCGCGGGGGAGGGGGATGCTACTGAGCGAGCCGTCAATATGGGCGATGCCATCGGCGACTGTCGCATCGAGCATGTTCATCGGCGGCGAGCCGACAAAACTTGCAACGTAACGCGTCGCCGGACGGTTATAGATTTCGTCGGGTGCGGCGAGCTGTTCGATCTGGCCATCGCGCATCACGGCAATGCGCGTCGCCAAGGTCATCGCCTCGATCTGGTCATGCGTCACATAGACGATCGTGGTGCCTAGCATCTGGTGCAGCCGCTTCAGTTCGGTTCGCATCTCCATGCGCAATTTGGCATCGAGATTGGACAGAGGCTCGTCGAACAGGAAAATCTGGGGATCGCGCACCAGCGCCCGGCCGATGGCGACGCGCTGGCGCTGGCCACCGGAAAGCTCCGATGGCTTGCGGCCAAGAAGATTCTCGATCTGCAGGATTCTGGCGGCCTTCTGCACAGCCTGCGTGCGCTCTGCCGCGGCGACATTGCGCATCTCAAGACCAAAGCCGATGTTGCGGGCCACCGACATGTTCGGATAGAGCGCGTAGGACTGAAACACCATGGCGATATCGCGGTCTTTGGGATGAACCCCGGTAACCGACCGATCGCCGATGTGCACATCACCGTCGGTCGCTTCCGCGAGACCCGCAATGATATTGAGCAAGGTCGACTTGCCGCAACCAGAAGAGCCGAGCAGGACGAGGAACTCGCCGCTGGCGAGAGAAAGATCAATGCCCTTCAGCGTTTCGACAGTGCCGTAGCGTTTGCGGATGTTGACAAGCTCAAGGGCGCTCATGGAGCCTCCTCCGGTATTGTTTGCAAGGCCTGGCCGTCATAGCGGCGCGGAACGGTGGATATGGCCATCGAAGCGACGCGCACGCCGGACGCCAGACTGTGTTCGAGTGTCTGGCCGCCCGCCAGGGCAGCGAGAAAAGCAGCGTTGAACACATCGCCGGCGCCGATTGTATCGGCAACTGTCACGAGGGGAGCGGGGACTGAGACCAATTGATCGTCCGAGCCCACAGCCAGGGCACCGTCAGGGCCCCGCTTGACGACGACAATCGCATCCTTTGGCATCAGCGCCTTGAGCTTACGTGCGGCTTCGGCCGGTTCGACACTAGTGGCGAGGCGGGTCGTTTCGACCTCGTTGAACAAGGCAAGATGACAACGCGACAGCCATTTTCGCGCCTTCGCGCGGTTGGCATCGGTCCAGCCATCGATCGGCCAGCCGGTGTCGAGCGCTACCTGGATATCATTTGCGGCGGCCCAGTCGAACAGTGCGTCATATTGCGCAATCAGGGCATCGGTAAGGAAGGACCCGCACAGAATCACGATGCCGCCCTTCAACCGCTCAGTGTCGAGCGTCGCAACGACCTCGGGCCAGGACAGCGCCCCGATATGCCCGCGCGTGGTGAAAAATGTGCGCTCGCCACTGGGATGGGTAATGCCGACGGAAAGCGTGGTTCCCATCGGTGAAACAGGCCAGCGCCTTGCGTGTGCTCCGAAACCTTGCCGCAGCCATTCGCCGAACTGGTCATTGCCGATATTGGCGGCGATCTGGAAATCGAGGCCGAGCCCTTCCCAGGTCAATGCGGCGTTGCCAGCCGAACCGCCGACGCGCAATTCGTCATAATCGACCATGATCTCGGTTCCGGGCGTCGGCCAGGGATCGGCGGGGCCGAGAATGAGATCGACATTGACGTTTCCAATGACGGCGAGGGGACGCATCATTCGCTCCGTGTGATCTTGGTCGTGCGGACAGGCGTTCCGAGATCGGCAACACGTGCGCCGGCAAAGCCCAGCATGAAGTGCTGCGCTGCCGGCAGGAGCGCGAAGACAGCAGCGATTCCACTCGCTGCGCCGGTATCGATCGTTGCAACACCGTCGATAGCGGGTTCACCCGATGCGTCAAACATCACGACAGGCGATCCTGCCTCCAATGCAGAGAGCGTCATGCGGGCGACGAGTTCGGACGTAGCGTCCTTGGCACGGAAGAGGACAACGCCGACCTTGGGCCCGAGCATTTCCATCGGACCGTGGCGCAACTGCCCGCCTTCCAGCGAGAAGCAGGGGATGCGGGAGAGTTCGGTGAGGCCGAGGGCGATCGCTTCGGCAACACCCTGCATGCGGCGGCCGGATGTGACGACAGCCGATACGCCGGAAAGCGCGGCGACAGCGGCAGCGACCTCAGGCTTGCGCTGCCAATTGAGGATCGCAAGCGCTGCGGCTGGGTCATTGCCAAGCGCGGAGAGCACCGCAAGGTGCAGGGCAAAACTGACGGTAAGGCTGCGCGTCGCGGCGAAAGCATTTTCCGTCCCGCCGGCGCCGATCAGAGAAGGTACGGTACGGGCGAGAGTGGAGCCACCTTCCAGCGTCAGGCCGAACGTATCCGAAGGAACGCCGGCTTCAGCGAACCACCGCAACACCTCGGCACTTTCGCCTGACTGAGAGGTAACAAGAACGGTCTTTCCGGAGAGAGACAATGGCTGGCCAAGCTGTTCGGAGAGCGGCAGGGCGATGGCATCGATACCGAGGCTGCGATAGAGCGGCTCGACGGCGCGGCCGACCGCATGTGAACCGCCCATGCCGAGCAGCAGAAGCCGCCCGGTCTTACGCAGGGACTGAGCGATGGTCACGGCCAGGGGTGCCGCTGCCTCGAAAGAGGCAATAGCATCGGCATTCTGCCGCGCCATTTCCTTTTCGATTGCGACAAGGCCGGCGGGTTTGCTGGTTTGCGAAGTCATGCTCATCCTTTAACGCCGCCGCTGGTCAGACCCGAGATCAGGGCACGTTGCATGAAGAGACCGATCAGCAGCGGGGGGAGGGCGGCAAGCACACCCGCTGTGGCTATCAGTCCGTAGTCCGAGACGCGTCCACCTGCCAGGTCGGCGATCGCCACCGTCAAGGTTTTGGCCCGCTGGTCAGACGTGAAGAGCAGGGCATAGAAGAATTCGTCCCAGGCGAGCAGGAAAGCAAAGAGTGCTGCCGTCGCCATGACCGGTGCGGCCAGCGGCAGCGTGATCAGCCGCAATATCTGGTCAAGCCGCGCACCATCCATGGTGGCGGCACTTTCGATTTCGCGCGGAATCGAGTCGAAGCCGGATTTCAGCAGCCAGGTGGTGAACGGCGCGAGAATGGTGAGATAGACCAGCGCCAGACCGAAAACGTTGTTCAGGAGGCCGATCCACGAAAGCGCCATGTAGAGCGGTACGGCGAGTGCCACCGGCGGCAGCATATAGGTGGCGATGACCGCATAGAGCGACCAGCCGACCGAAGGTGTACGCGACACCGCCCAGGCAGAGGGAATAGCGACGATAAGCGCTGCCACTGTTGCCATGCCTGCCACTTTCAGGCTGTTGAACAGCGAGGCAACGAAAGCCTGGCCGGCGCTGTTGACTACCGATGAAAGCAGAACGCCGTAGCGCGACAGATCGATCGTATCCGGCCACCAGTGTAGCGGCTTGGCAATGAGATCAGGCGTCGAGGAAATGCTCATGATGAACAGCCAGACGACCGGCGCCAGGATGACGACAAGCAAAAGCAAGGCTGCGAGATGAACGAGTATCGCTGCGGTGAGACTGCGCCGTTCCATTACGAGGCTCCTGCGCTTTTACGGATCAGGGCGGCATAGGCAACGGCAAGCACGGTCACCAGCAGCGTGACGATCAGCGCGAGCGACGCGCCGGAGCCCGCGCGCTGGAAGGAGAAGGCCTCCTGATAAACGAGGATCGACAATGTCCGTGTGCTGTTGGCCGGACCGCCCCGGGTCATGACCCAGATGATATCGAAGACCTTGAACGCCTCGATGGTGCGCAGCACCAGCGCCACCATCAAGGGACCGGCAAGATAGGGCATGATGACGAAGCGGAAACGCGACCACGCACCGGCACCGTCCACCATCGAGGCAGCAGTGATATCACGCGGCACCGCCTGCAAGGCTGCTAGCGCGATTAGGGCCACCAATGGGAAATTCTTCCAGCAATCGGCGAGGATCAGCGAAGCGAGTGCCGTGTTGGGTTCACCCAGCCAGGAACGATAGGCATCGATAAAACCCATCTGAGTCAGCGCTGCGTTGAGCGCGCCATATTCCGGATTGTAGATCAGACGCCAAAGCGTGGCATTGACCACCGTCGGCAGCGCCCAGGGCAGGATCATCAGGGCGCGCAAAACCGAACGGCCATAGAATTGCTGGTTGAGAAGCAGTGCCGCCAGAACGCCGATCACCATCTCCAAAGCAACAGACAACACCGCAAACCAGAAGGTGGTGACAAGCGTACGTTGAAAATTTGTGCCGGACAGGATCTTCACGTAATTGTCGAAACCGACAAAACTGCCCTCGGTGCCTACGAGCTTGGCATCGGTGAAGGAGAGGCGCACCGTATCGATGAGCGGCCATCCGATAACCGCGACCATGACGATCAGCAGGGGCAGCATCAAGAACCATGCGCGGGTCGTAATCCAGTTGCTCGTCATGAAAAGGTGCCTGTCACAATATCGATCCCGCAATATCAATCATTGAGAAAGACGCAGGCGGAAGGATGAGCCCACCGCCTGCGTGTCACATCAAAGGCCGCTGTTTTCAGCTGCGGTCTTGAGCGCGTCTTCGGGTTTTGCCTGACCAAGCAGCGATTCCTGGACGGCCTGCTGGAGCGCCGTTGACAGCTCCTGATATTTTGGTGTCGTTGGGCGCGGATACATCGCGGCAAGACCAACCTTGGCGGCGGCGATCAGCTCTTCCTGGCCCTTGGATACGGCCGGATCGTCATAGGAGGAAGCCCAGATCGGCAGACTAAGCTTGGCATACTGGTTCTGCGTTGGCTGCGAGGTCATGAAGGTAATGTATTTCCACGCTTCGTCCGGATGCCTGCTGGTCGAGGTGATGCCGAGGCCCATCGAACCGTTGACGGCGGAAACGGTGCTCTTACCCTCAACACCCGGAGCCGGGACAACGCCGACCTTGCCGGCAACCTTGCTGTCCTTCGGATCATTAGCCATGTTGTACATGTAGGTCCAGTTGAGGGCGAAGGCAGCTTCACCATTCTGGAACACGCGGCGGACGTCCTCTTCGAGGAATTCCTTGGAATTCGGATTGGTGAGACCGGATTTGTAGCTGTCGACCATGTAGTTCAGCGCATCGAGACCGCCCCCGGTCTGGAACGCCGGCTTGCCGTCCTTGATGAAGCTGCCGCCATAAGCGCTGACCAGCGTCGTGTAATCGCAGATCGCGGCTTCCGCCTGTGACCAGCTCCACGCGATGGGCGTTGCAAGCAGGCCCTTGTCCTTGATGGTCTTGGCCTGTTCGGAGAGTTCCGCCCAGGTCTTCGGCGGGGTCTTGATACCGGCCTTTTCCAGGATTTCCTTGTTGTAGAACAGATATTTGGTATCAAGGATCCACGGCATGCCATAACGCTTGCCGTCATATTCCACCGTGGTCCAGGCGCCGGGAAGAACGCCCGATTTCATCTCGGGAGTGACCTTATCGCTTACATCCACAAGGACCTTGTTGGTTGCATATTCGGCGGGCCAGATCACGTCGAAGAGGACAACGTCATAGCCGCCGCCCGACCCCTGAGCGAGAACCGTCTTGTCATGCAAGCCCTCGTAGGGAACGAATTCCAGGTTGACCGTCACGTCCGGATTGGCCTTGGTAAAGGCGTCTGTCATTGCGCGGACATCGGCCTCGCTATAGGCGGCCTGGGCCATGAACAGCGCATTGATCTTGGTTTCAGCATGGGCAGGTGAAGCGAGCGCCGCTCCCAGAAGTGTCGCGCCGAGAAGCGCCGTCTGCATGGATTTCAACATTATTACCTCCTATTTGGCCTTGGCAGTTTGCGGCGCTGACCATCATGGGCAGAAACCGGTTCGTCGTTTCAGTCCGAGAGCTTCAACCAGGACCAGCCTGCGACGTATTTGTGTCCAGCCAGTGCTCACGTTCCCCTAAAGACTCTTGTGGTCTTTTATTAAATCAATTCTCTTGACTTATTTCTCAATGAATATTCTTCTGGAGTCAAGAGGGGTCGTGAATGGACAGCAAAAGATCGATACGGGCCAAGAGCGGAACCAATCTCGGCGGTGCGAGCGCGCATAACCGTCGCATCATGATCGATGCGCTGCGGGTTAATGGCGCACTCTCGCGAGCCGACCTTGCACGCGCAACCGGACTGACCCCACAGGCCGTTTCCAACATCATCGAGGAACTGGCCCTGGACGGACTGGTGCGTTCGCAAGCGACCATACGCAAGGGACGCGGCCAGCCAGCGACACCCTATCAGTTGGTACCAGAAGGGGCCTTCGCCATTGGTCTACAGATCGATCGCCACGTGACGCGCACGGTCATCGTCAACCTCGTCGGAGAGGTACTGGTCCAGATGGAAGCCAAGCTGCCACCAGGGGGACCGGCAGAGGGCGTGGTGGTCATTCTCGATCTGATCAGGAAGGCGCGCAAAGCATTGCAGGCGCAGTCACCGGAGGCAGAAAAACGGCTCGTCGGCCTCGGTGTCGCCATGCCGGGTCCGTTTGGCATCAACACGCTCTACGACGATCCCTGGATGATGACGGCGTGGCAGAATTTCCCGCTCATCGACACGATCGCCGAGGGGACCGGGCTTGAAGTCGCGCTGCAGAACGACGCTGCGGCGGCAGCAACAGCCGAACGCCTGCTTGGCGCGGCACATGGACTCGACCACGCGATCTGCATCTATTTCGGTTACGGTCTCGGAACCGGATTGATCCTCAACGGCGAACTCTACGGCGGCGCCCATTCCAATGCCGGCGAAATCGGCATGATCCTCGCCCTTGTGCCGGGTGACGGCCCCGATGTCGAACCGTTGGAGCACTATGCTTCCATGGCTGCGCTGTGCAAACTGCTTGAACTCGATCCATCCGAGCCCGAGCTCTTCGCCATGGTCACGGAAGCTGTAACCCGCGGTGGTCCGAAGGTGGAACAGTGGATCAGCAACGTCGCCCAAAGACTGCGCCGGACGGTGCAGGCACTGGAATCGATCTTCGATCCGCAAACGATCATTTTGTGTGGCGGCGCCCCACGCGCACTGATCGACCGCCTTGTCGCAGAAATAGGGCCATTGCTCCCATCAATCGCCGACCGCGCAAGTCGCTATCCCGAAGCGAGGCTTCAGGCGGGGCTCGCCGATCCCTGGTCGGTTGCTCTCGGCGCCGCAGCCGAGCCGATCGCGCGGACTTTTGATCCGCGCTTTTCGGCCATTCTCAAGACTGCCTAGGCAGCGCTTTTGATCGCGTCTCCCAGCATGGAGACCATGGTGCCGATCTGTTCCTTCTCCACAATCAATGGCGGGGAGAGGGCAATGGTATCGCCAGTAACGCGGACCAGCAGGCCCTTGTTGAAGCAATCGACGAAAATGTCATAGCCCCGCGCGCCTGCTGCATCGGGCCGCGATGACAATTCAATACCTGCGACCAGACCGATGGTGCGGATATCGACGATATTCGGAAGATCTTTCAGGCTGTGCATCGCATCCTGCCAATGATCGGCAAGTTCTGCCGCACGGGTCAGCAGGCTCTCCTCCTCGTAGATTTCTAGCGTTGCCAGACCCGCAGCACACGCTGCAGGATGCCCCGAATAGGTGTAACCGTGGAAGAGTTCGATCTGACTTTCCGGACCGTTCATCATCGCTTCATAGATGGCTTCGCTGGCGAAAACCGCACCCATGGGCAGAGCGCCATTGGTCAGGCCCTTGGCAGTGGTGACAAGGTCCGGCACGACGCCGAAATAATCGACGGCAAAGGGCGTGCCGAGACGTCCGAAACCGGTGATGACCTCATCGAAAATCAGCAGAATGCCGTGCTTCTTGCTGATGGCGCGCAGACGCTCGAGATAACCCTTTGGCGGCAGAAGCACGCCGGTCGAACCGGCGACGGGCTCGACAATCACCGCAGCGATGGTCTCGGCACCATGCAGGGCGACCAAACTTTCAAGATCATCGGCGAGGTCGGCGCCGTGTTCAGGCAATCCCTTGACGAAGGAATTGCGCACCGGATCATGCGTATGGCGCAAATGATCGACGCCGGGAAGGAGCGGAAAAACGCGGCGGTTATTGACAAGACCACCAACCGAAATGCCGCCAAAGCCGACGCCATGATAACCACGCTCACGGCCAATGACGCGGGTGCGAGTGCCCTGTCCTATGGAGCGCTGGTAGGCGATGGCGATTTTCAGCGCCGTATCGACTGATTCCGATCCGGAACCGGTGAAGAATATCTTGGTGAGACCGGCTACTTTGCCGCCCGGCGCACGCGCTGCCAGCTTCTCGGCAAAATCGAAGACGATCGGATGACCCATTTGGAACGACGGCGCATAGTCCATGGTCATCAACTGGCGTGCCACGGCATCGGCAATCTTCTCGCGGCCGTGGCCGGCATTGACGCACCAGAGACCCGCGGTGCCATCGAGCACCTGACCACCATCGACATCGGTGTAGTACATGCCTTTGGCAGCGGCGAGCAGGCGCGGGGCGGCCTTGAACTGGCGGTTCGCCGTGAACGGCATCCAGTAGTTTTCGAGTGACGGCGTGTTGGACATCAGCATAGGGGGGACTCCTCTTCTCGCGCAAGAGAGCCATGCTTTGCATTGCCCAACAAGTCCTTTTCTATGAGCATTCAAGCTATTGATATTGTTGTATCGATGTAGAAAATTTTCTTTATATGAAACATATGAAACAGCGGGGAAGCGGACCATGAGCATCGATCTTGGCGGACGATTGCGTTTTCTGCGCGAACGGCACGGATTGTCCCAGCGAGAACTCGCCAAGCGCGCCGGTGTGACAAACTCCACGATCTCGCTGATTGAATCCAACCAGACGAACCCTTCTGTGGGTGCGCTGAAACGCATTCTCGATGGGATACCCATCGGGCTTGCCGAGTTTTTTGCCCTGGAACCCGATCGCAGGCAGAAGGTGTTCTACGAGTCACGCGAACTGGTTGAGATCGGCAAGGGTAATATTTCCTACCGCCAGATCGGGGAGAACCTGTTCGGCCGGGCGCTGCAAATATTGAAGGAACGCTACGAGCCCGGCGGCGATACCGGCAAGGTACCGCTGGTACATGAGGGCGAGGAGGGTGGCGTCGTCATTAGCGGGCGGATCGAGGTAACCGTCGATGATGAGCGGCGCATTCTCGGCCCGGGCGATGCCTATTACTTCGAAAGCCGCCGTCCGCATCGCTTTCGCTGCATTGGTCCGAACCCATGCGAAGTGATCAGCGCCTGCACGCCGCCAACGTTCTGATTCCTATCGCAGCGACGAGAACCAGGCGATGAGTTCCGCACTGTTGCGCAGGCCATAAGCGCGCATGAGACGGGCACGGTGCGCTTCGATGGTGCGCTTCGACAAGCCTATCTCCTCCGCAATCTGCGCATTGGTCTTGCCTTGGGAGACCAGGGTCAGCACCTGTTTTTGCCGATCGGAGATGAGACTGGCATTCCCAGCAACGGCGCGGTTCATCGGCTCGAAACAATAGAGCGCTTCGGCAAACGGGGCGGCCTGGTTGCGGCTGCGCCCGCGCACCCGGCACCAGAAGCTTGAACCGTCGCGGCGGCGCATGATGCGCTCGTCATAATAGACGTGCCCGCCGGCAAAATTCGTCCGCCACATCTCACCGGTACGCACGAAGTCCCGGATCTTCGGATACAGCCTGCTGAAACTCTGGTCGATCAGTTCATCGCGTTCGTAACCAAACTCTTCCGCGAATTCGAAATTGCAATCGCGTATGATACGGTGCGTAGCATAGACCATCGGCACCGGCAGGTCGGTCAGCCAGAAGCGTCTAGCGCTTCCAGAACTTGGAATGTCGGACTTGGGAAACTCCGGTGCTGTCATGCAGTATTAATACGACTACCTGTGCTGCCAAGACAAGCCATACCGTTGATGGCAGAGGATGGAGAAATGGGAGACTATTCTTGAGAAAAGTTCATTCAAAAGTAAGCGCCGCGCTTGACGGTCTGCTGTTCGACGGCATGACCATCATGGCCGGCGGTTTCGGCCTGTGCGGCATTCCCGAGGCGCTGATCTATGCGATCCGCGACTCAGGCGTCAAGGATTTGACCGTGATCTCGAATAATGCGGGCGTCGATGGCATTGGCCTGGGCGTCCTCTTGGAAACACGGCAGATCCGGAAGATGGTCTCGTCCTATGTCGGCGAGAACAAGCTGTTCGCCCAGCAATACCTGTCGGGCGAGCTGGAGCTGGAATTCAATCCGCAGGGCACGCTCGCCGAGCGCATCCGCGCCGGCGGTGCGGGCATTCCGGCCTTCTATACCAAGACCGGCGTCGGTACCATCATTGCCGACGGGAAGGACGTGCGTGAGTTCGACGGCGAGTCCTATGTGATGGAGCGTGGCCTGTTTGCCGATCTTTCCATCGTCCACGCCTTCAAGGGCGATACGGAAGGCAATCTCGTCTACCGGAAGACGGCGCGCAATTTCAATCCGATCATGGCGACGGCTGCCAAGATCACCGTGGCCGAGGTCGAACACCTGGTTGACGCGGGCAAGATCGATCCAGACCATGTCCACACGCCCGGCATCTTCGTCAAGCGCATCGTGCATGTGCCAAATCCCGTCAAACATATCGAACAGCGGACCACCCGCCCACGTATCATTGCTGCAAGTGAGGTGAAATAAGATGGCCTGGACACGCGATCAGATGGCCGAACGGGCCGCACAGGAATTGCAGGACGGCTTCTACGTCAATCTCGGCATTGGCATTCCGACCCTCGTGGCGAATTACATTCCGACGGGCATGAGCGTTCAATTGCAGAGCGAGAACGGTATGCTCGGCATGGGGCCTTTTCCCTATGAGGGCGAGGAAGACGCCGACCTCATCAATGCCGGCAAGCAGACGATCACCGAACTGCCGACCACCAGCTATTTCTCCGGTGCCGACAGCTTCGGCATGATCCGCGGCGGCCATATCGACCTGTCCATTCTGGGTGCGATGCAGGTTGCCCGCAATGGTGACCTCGCCAACTGGATGGTGCCGGGCAAGATGGTCAAGGGCATGGGCGGCGCCATGGATCTCGTCGCCGGCGTCAAAAAGGTCGTTGTCGTCATGGAACATGAGGCCAAGGGCGAAGCAAAGCTGCTGGAGCAATGCACGCTGCCGCTGACCGGCCAGCGCGTCACCGATCTGGTGATCACCGACCTCGGCGTCTTCACCATCGAACGGCGCGGCGAACCAAAAATGACGCTAATCGAAATCGCGCCGGGTGTCACGGTCGACGAGATCAAGGCCAAGACGCAGGCGACATTCGACGTTGCGGTCTAAAGAGACAAAAACATTGACGGCTGGCGAACTCGAAAACTCGCCAGTCGATTACCTGGTTCTCTCAACAACACAATCCGGGCTCTTGCCGGGGAAACGGGGGTCGTGGTCGACGCAGGCTGCGTCATAGCGGAAACTGCCATAATAGACGCGGGCACAGCCGGAGAGCAGCGAAGCAAATGTTACAAGTACCAGAAATAGGGCTGTGGAATATTTTCTGGGAAGAGGGTTCATTTTCTTCGCATCGCTCCTATATATAGCCAGTTGCAAATGACACAGTGGCGTAACAATCCACTGATATTCTTCAGCAATTGGTCGAGTTAACAGTCGGCAATTTAAACATTCTACCGAAATCTGGTGCCACAATAAGGCAGGTTCCACTCGGGCTTTCCGTTCACGTTTTTTGTGAAGCGTCATAAAAGGCTTGATCGAGCGCGATGGACGTATAAGTTCGGCCTTCCGATTTGTTAACCAAACCTTTCACGTTAGGAGCAAAGCGATGAACAACAGCGACTATTCATTGCCAGAAGCAATTTCCACTGCGCTAGCCAATGGTACAAATATTGTCAGGGCATTTCGCGAACAATTCGGATATTCCGTCGAGGATCTGGCCGTTGCGTGCGGTCTGACCAACCTTGAAATCGAAACAATTGAAAGCGGTCAGAATTCCGACCCAAGCAAGCTGGAGCGCATTGCCCATGCGCTCGGTCTTCCGAACAATGCAATGAACCTTGAAGATTCAAAGCGCCTAAGCGCCTGAAATCATTAAATTAATAAATCGGTACTCAAAAAGCTGCCAGAGCCAAATCCCAACTCTGGCAGCTTTTTGCTATTCTATAGGCAAAGCAATTTTCGTGTCAGTGGATGATCAGGTTCCATCAGTCCCTCGATTATGTCGGCATGATGCCTGCCAGGCTCTTCGACCGCTTCGACACGGCAATCAAAACCCGACCAGATATTGGCAAGCAGAGCGTTCTGACGCACGAATTCGGGCCGTTCCCCAGCGCCGACCCATGCGGTCACGTCGATGCTTTCCTGCGGCTCCAGAAGGGCAGGACTCTCCAGCCGTGCCTCGACCGCATCGAGATGCAGTGTTTCATTCATTTCGGTCTTCATTAGCGGCCGCAGATCGACAAGCGCGGATATCGGCACCGTCTTGCGAATGCGGTGCCTGACGGCATGCGCCAGCGGCGATGTCGATGACACCATGCGGGCGACAAGATGTCCGCCAGCCGAATGACCCGTCAGGTGGATTGGACCTGCAACCTCGCTTGCAGCACGGGTAATGGCCGATCCCACCTGCACGGTGATGTCGCTGATGCGGACCTCCGGGCACAGGGCGTAAGAGGGCACGGCAACGGCGAACCCGTTAGCCACCGCTCCTTTTGCCAGGTGCGACCAGGCGGATTTGTCGAAATCTTCCATCCAGTAGCCGCCATGGACGAAGACGGCAAGACCATTCAAATCGCCCCAGGGCATGAACAGGTCGAGCCGATTGCGCGCATGTTGGCCATAGCTGAGATCAGCCTTCAGAAGGCCTTTCTCCTTCATTTCCTCGCGAAATTGTGCGGCGAGGGCGAGCCATTTGGCCGGATATTCATAACCGCCCGGAATATAGGCAAAGTTCGAGTAGGCATCGTCCCAGTCGATAGCGTCACCCGTGTTCATGGATTGCTCCCCCCGTAGCGGCCCAAACCTATTCCCTGACCCTCTCCCGTATCTGCACACCCCCGCCCGACTTGCGCAAGTTCGGCAAGGCCAGCATCAGCAGCACAAACGCGCCGGTGGCGAATTTCAGATCGGCAGGAGCAAGGCCAAGCGTCAGGCAGAACGAGATCAGCTGGTAATAGACCAGCGAACCGACGACCGGGGCAAGGACCTGCCTTAGAATAGTCTGGCGTCCGGTGATAGCCTCGCCGATGATCAGTGCTGCAAGACCGTTGATCAGGATGCCAAAACCCATATTGACGTCGGCAAAGCCCTGTGTTTGCACCATGATGCTGCCGCCGGTCGCCGAAAGTGCACTTGCAGCGCCGACGCCGATGATCGTTGCAGTGCTGACATTGATACCCTGCGCCTCAGCCATATCCGGGCTGGCACCAACTGCGCGCATGGACGTGCCCTTTTCCGACATGAAGAAGTACAGCATCGCCGCCACCACCAGAGCAATCAGCAGCCCGACGATCAGAATCTTCACCCAGGGGAAATTGGCGGACGCACCCGCCAGGATGGTGAAAACCGTGTCATAGGTGAACAGCGGGATATTGGTGCGGCCCATGATGCGCAGATTGATGCTGTAGAGCATCGTCATGACCAGGATACCCGCAAGCAGCGTATTGATCTTGAAGCGCAGATGGATGAAGGCCGTCGTGCAGCCCGCCGCAAAACCGCAGATCAACGCGACAAGGCAGGCAGCGAAGGGATTAACTCCGGCAGCGATCAGTGTGCCGCAAACGCAGCCGCCGAGCGGAAAGGCTCCTTCCGAAGTGAGATCGGGAAAGTTCAGAATGCGGAAGGGCAGCATGACGCCGAGGACGACGAAGGAGACGATGAGACTCTGGGCGATGGTGACGGGGATCAGGCTGTAGAAACTGTTGAATACGTCCATCATCTCAGCTCCCCTGCAATGCGATGGCATCGGATTTCGTATGGAACCGGTCAATGAGGTCCGAAACGGTAATGCCGCGTTTCTCCTCCTGACCGATTTCAACCAGAACCTTGCCCGCATCCATCATTACGATCTTATTTCCGTACTTGATCGCATGTTCCATGTTGTGCGTGACCATGAGTGTGGTCAGCTGCAATTCTTCCACCGCCCGCACCGTCGTATCCATGACGAGCTTTGCCGTGCGTGGATCGAGGGCCGCCGTATGCTCGTCCAGCAGCAGAAGCTTTGGCCGCGTCGACACGGCCATGACCAGCGACAGCGATTGGCGCTGCCCGCCTGAGAGAAGCCCGACCGGCATATCCAGCCGCTTTTCCAGCCCGAGATTGAGTTCGGCAAGCTGGTCGCTGTATTTGGCTCGCCGTGCAGCGGTGAGTCCGTAGGAAAAGCCACGCGGTTTGCCGCGCAGTTCCGCCAGCAGCATGTTTTCGCCGATGGTCATGGTCGGCGCCGTACCGATCATGGGATCCTGAAATACCCGGGCGATGAACTGGGCACGGCGATGAGCATTGAGTTTTGTGACATCCTGGCCATCAATGGAGATACGACCGGTGTCCAATGGTAGCTTGCCGGAAACCGCGTTGAGAAAGCTCGACTTACCCGCGCCGTTGCTGCCGATGACAACGCAAAAATCTGCAGGTTTGAGCGCAACATTGAGTTCATCAAGCGCCCGGCGCTCGTCCTGCGTGCCGCGGTAGAAAATCTTGGTGCCACCCTTAACGGAAAGCATGTCGGTGGTCATGTGTAAGCCCCTCAAACCAAGGCAATGTGCCTCATGGCAATAGTTCCTGCGCCACGATTGGTGCAGGAACTATATGTTTGCAGTCTATAGGAGAAGGCTTATTTGACGAAGCACTCACAATCTTTGAGGCTATCCGGCACTTTCTGGCCGGTTTTTGCCAGAACTGCCTCGTTGATCAGCGCGGTATGGTCCTCATAGGTCGGCTTGATCGGAGCTAGGCTCGCAGGTGACTTGCCGGCAATGATCTCGGAGGCAAGCTTGGCCGCATTCTGGCCAACCTTGGTGTAGGAAACCTCGAAGGCAGCAGCGACGAGGCCGTCGCGAACGGCTTGCGCCGAGGCATTGACGATCGGGATGTTGACGTTGAATGCGGCCGCCGCAACGGCCGGAACCGCCGGCTGGACAAGGTTCGAACCGGGGACATAGATCACGTCGGCCTTGCCGGCGAGCGAGCTGACCCGGATCGGGATGTCGTTGGTATTGTCGAGACCGACTTCAACCAGTTCCATGCCTTCGGCAGTCGCGGCTTCCTTGATCAGTTTCAGCACGGCAACGTCATTATCCTCGCCGGGATTATAGAGATAGGCGAGACGCTTTGCGTCCGGCAGGAGCTTCCTGATGAACTTCACCACCGAGCTGACGTCCTGCAGATCGGAGGCGCCGGTCATGCCGGTATCACCTGCTTCCCATGACGGTGTCAGCTTGGCGGCGACCGGATCGGTAACCGCCGCGAAAACAACCGGCGTACCGGAATTGCCGACGATCTGCCGCGCACCCTGCGCAACCGGCGTCGTCACGGCAAGAATGAGCTTCGGGCTGCTGGAGACGAGCTTGGTAACCATCTGCGGAATGAGCGTGGCGTCGAAATTGACCTGTAACTCGTCATAGACGGCATCGGCCACGCCGAGCTTGGCCAGTTCGGCCTTGAATGCAGTTACGGTTTCATCGAGCTGCGGATGCTTGCCGAACTGGGCAATACCGATCTTTGTTTCAGCAGCAGCGGCTCCAAGGCCCAGGCCCATGCCGAGTGCTGCCACGAGCGCTGTCCGCACTACAAGTTTTGCGCCGATCATCGATAGTTCTCCCTTTTTTGTGTGTCCCGCCTCCCAGAGCGAGATGAGGCTTGAAAATAATATAACAAACGTGAAATGATATACAATACTAAATGGCAAAAGCCGAAGGGGAAACAATGGCTGAAAGCGTCAAATCGGACAGCCTTTATACGGCGCTGCGATCCCGCATTCTAAACGGGGAGTTGCGGCCGGGACAGTCCCTGCGCCTGCGCGCGCTCGCGCAGTCGCTCGGCGGCAGCGCAACCCCGGTGCGCGAAGCCCTTAATCGTCTTCACGCCGAAAACTTCGTCACGACTGAAGCCAATAAAGGCTTTCGCGTTGCGACGGTGACGCTCGAAGAGCTGGAAGATCTTGAATCAGCGCGATCGGCAATCGAAACCCAGCTCCTTCTACGCTCCATCGAGAAAGGTGGACGCGACTGGGAAGCAAACCTGGTCAGTGCGCACTACCGTCTGTCAAAATGCCAGGTACCAAATTCGTTTTCGCAGTCGCAAGCGATCGATCTGTGGGACACCGCTCATACGGAATTTCACTTTGCGTTGATTGCGGGCGCATCCTCGATATGGCTAATGAACTTCGCACGGCAGGTCAATGCACAGTTGCAGCGCTATCGACGTCACATCATCCTGCGTATCGACCACCTCAACCGGACCTCCGGAGATAATGGCGCCGGCGCACTCGGTGTCCTGTCGCGGGAGGCGCTCGGCATCGATGCACACACGGCGCTCATGCAAGCGGCGCTCGATCGCGACAAGGCCAAGGCGGAAGCCTTGATGCTCGATCATGTGCGCCTTGCCAAAGAAGCTTTTCTGAAACTCGCCAAGGCCAGCGGCATTGCCGGTTTTGACGCGGCAGCCTGACTTACCAAGAGAGAAGACATGGATAACACAAGGACAAAGATCGATGCCGGGTTAGCCGACCTGGCCGATCCATTGCGCGACTTCCGCAACCGGTTCGAGTTGCCAAATGGCGTGATCTACCTTGACGGCAATTCGCTTGGCGCCTTGCCGAAAACCGTCAGGCAGAGGGTAGCAAAGACGATCAGCGAGGAATGGGGCGAACAGCTGATCCGCAGTTGGAACACGGCCGACTGGGTGCATCTGCCACAGCGGGTCGGCAAGAAGATTGCGCGGCTCATCGGCGCGGAAGAGGGAACAGTGATTGCCGCCGACAGCACGTCGATCAATCTTTTCAAAGTCTTGTCCGCCGCACTCGATCTCAATCCGGGCCGCAGCAAGATCATCTCCGAACGCGATAACTTCCCGACCGATCTCTATATTGCTGAAGGCGTGGCAAAGCAGGTCGGCAAGGGACATCGGCTGGTTCTGGTTGATGCTCCCGCGGATATTCCGGCCATGCTGGATGAGGATGTGGCGGTGCTCATGCTGACGCATGTCAATTACCGCAACGGCTATCGCCATGACATGGCAGAACTGACAAAGGCGGCGCATGACAAGGGCATCCTCGTCATTTGGGATCTCGCCCATAGCGCCGGTGCGATGGCAGTCGACCTGACTGGCGCGGATGCAGATTTCGCGATTGGCTGCGGCTATAAATATCTGAATGGCGGGCCCGGCGCACCGGCCTTTCTCTACGTTAACCCGCGCCATCAGGGCGGGTTCCGCCAACCGCTTTCCGGCTGGTTCGGCCATCGCTCACCGTTCGATTTCGAGCCAGCCTATTCGCCTTCCAGCAGCATCGAACAATATCTGTGTGGAACGCCGCCCGTATTGGCCATGGTGGCCATGGATGAGGCGATGTCGTTGTGGGATGACGTCGACATGGCGGCCATCCGGACGAAATCCATCGCGCTGTGTGACTACTTCATTCAGGAAGTGGACACGTTCGCCGATGAGCTTGGGTTAAAGCTGGTGACCCCACGCGAAGCGGAATGGCGCGGCAGCCAGGTGTCCTATTCCTGCGACAATGGTTATGCCATCATGCAGGCGTTGATTGCGCGCGGCGTCATCGGCGATTTCCGTGCGCCGGACATTATCCGCTTCGGCATGACACCGCTTTATTTGAGTTTTGCCGAGGTGGGGCAGGCGGCGGCGATCCTCAAGGATATCCTCGCAACCCGCGCCTGGGATACACCCGAATATCATGTGAGGGGAGCTGTCACATGACGCGTACACCCTATGATCCAGAAGGCGAAGGCGCGCAGATGTCGTTCGAAGGGCGCATGTCCTATGGCGATTATCTGCACCTCGACAAGATTCTCACGGCGCAATCGCCGCTTTCCGATGCCCATGACGAAATGCTGTTCATTGTGCAGCACCAGGCCTCGGAAATCTGGATGCGACTGGTCATTCATGAGCTGACATCCGTGTGCGAGCATATCGCCAGGGACGACCTCGCGCCATCCTTCAAGATGCTCGCCCGCGTCTCACGCATTCTCGACCAGCTGAATTCGGCATGGGATGTACTGCGGACCATGACGCCCAGCGAATACACGACCTTCCGCGAAGCACTCGGCATGTCATCCGGGTTCCAGTCGTTCCAGTACCGGGCGATCGAATTCCTCGCCGGCAACAAGAATGCCGCAATGATGCGCCCGCACGAGCACAAGCCGGATATCCATGTGTGGCTGAAGGAAATACTGCATGCGCCGAGCATTTACGACCAGTCGATCCGGCTTCTGGCACGCAAGGGATTTGACATCGACAAATCAGTGCTGAAGCGCGACTGCTCGCTACCCTACCAGGCAAACAGCAGCGTACGCGATGCGTGGCTGGTGATCTATCGCGATCCGGAAGCGCATTGGCCGCTCTACGAACTCGCAGAAAAGCTGGTGGATTTCGAGGATTACTTCCGGCGCTGGCGTTTCAACCATGTCACCACAGTCGAGCGAATTATCGGCTTCAAGACCGGCACGGGCGGGACATCCGGCGTCAACTATCTGCGCAAAATGCTAGAAGTGGTGCTGTTCCCAGAATTGTGGAACGTAAGAACCGATCTTTAGGCCGCGCGCTTATCGATTGCGACGCAGTCCATGGCGGATTTCGCATGAATGTGATTGCTGTGCGCGAAACCATGCTTGGCGATCGCTGCGAGATCATCATCCGGCTTGATCGGCCGTGACCACCAATTGTCATTGAGCGTCCAGCCTTGGGCAGTTGCACTCTCGACCTCGGAACTGTCCGGCCGCAACACGCAGGATTCATGCACGATACGCGCATTGGGAGACCGCTTGCTCATCATCTGGCGGCCTTGGGCGAGCGCACTCGCTTCGTCCTCGGCGATGACGAGCTGATGGAACAGATGACGCGTCTGCTTGTACTTCGTCAGATAAGCGAACTTGACTTGATAGGCTGGCACTGCATGCTCCCTGCATCAAAGACTCAGTCGTTAACCATTTGTTAATATTGTTGGCGAAACGGTCTTTTTCAAGGAATGGCAGGTTTTACACAGATAAATTTGGGCGTTTGACCCAATGCAGCGGTTTATCTAACTAATTGTTTTTACAATGAAATACTTGCTCGTTACGAGAGCGAAATAAAAAACCGTCCTGATCTTGCGACCAGAACGGCTGAATACGTCGTTATCAATCTGCCGCTCACGCGCCGTAGACGAGCCTGTCCTGCCGTGCCCGCAATTCGACGATCTTGGAGCCGGCGGCCGGGGCGGCATTGACGCTGGTGATCAGCTCGCCCTTGGCGATCGGGGCGGTGACGCTGCCGCCCTGCAACAGGCCGCAGGGGATGGCGCCGGCACTGCGCGCTTCGCCCGCCGTCATGATCCAGGCGCGGTAGCAATATTCGCCGATGGCATCGAGGGTGTCGCCGGGCTTCAGATCCTTCTTCGCCACCGCACAGACCTCGGCAACCGGCTTGGCCAGCGGCACCATGTCGGCCTTGCCGTAGAGCACGACGCGGGCGCAGGTCAGCGGCACCTCCAGCGAGGTCAGATGATACGGCCGGTGGAAGGTGAAATACGGCCCCTTGCCCATCTTCAAATCTTCCATGCGTTCGCAAATGCGCGGATGCGACATGTCGGCGACGACGAAGACGCCGGGTGCCACGCCCTTGCCGATCGAATAGTCGACGACACCGACCTTCGACAGCACGCCGCCATCCTTTTCCGGCACCAGCACCTTCGACAATTGATCCAGCGTGGCCGCCGGGCCATGCATGCCCGGCCGGTCCGGCACCAGCCCTGTGGCATTGGCGATCGCCGCCATCTCCACCATGGTCTTCGAGCCGTCGACGAACTCGACCAGCATGCGCACATTCATGTGGCGGCGGGCGGCCTCTTCCTCGTAATCGTCGGGAATGGCATCGATGTTGAGCGGGTTGTTCTTGCCCTTGCCGGCGGCAACGATCGGATGGCCCATGGCCGAGACGAACTCGATCAGCTCCATGCAGGACGATGGCTCATCGCCCGCCCCCAGCGAATAGGTGACGCCGAGCCGGTCGGCCTCGCTCTTCAGATAGGCGCCGATGGTCACGTCCGCCTCGACATTCATCATCACCAGATGCTTGCCGTGTTCCATCGCCCGCAGGCCGATCTCGGCCCCGACCGCCGGCACGCCGGTCGCATCGATGACCACGTCGATCAGATCGTTCTCGAGGATGAGATTGGCATCGCTGGTGACGGCGATCTTGCCGGCCTCCATCGCCGCGCTCAAGCTGGAGGCAGTGGCGACTTCGCGCGAATGGCCCTGTTCCTGATAGGCGATATCGACCGCCTTCAGGGCGTTCGGCAGGTTCAGTTCGGAAATCGCCCCGATCTCGATGCCGGGCATATGCGCCACCCGGGTAACGATGTCCGTGCCCATCTCGCCCGAACCGATCAGGCCGATGCGGATCGGTCGGCCCGTCTCCGCCCGGGCCTGCATGTCACGCGCCAATCCCGTCAATGCAACATTCGTAGCCATAATGCCTCCAGTCCGTTTCAGACCGGCATAGGACGGGAAATCGTGATTGGCAAGTTAGAGGCCGATTGATTACCCACGAGCGCCTGCAAATCACTGCTCCCTGGCAGTAACGCTGCGCGAGGAAAGCTTCGCCTGGAGTATCACGACGACGAGCAAGAAGAGGCCACGGATGACAGACTGCCAGTAGGCGGAAAGCGATATCCAGCCCTTGCCGTTCTCGAAGTTCAGCACATTGAACAGGATTCCGAGCAGCAGGACACCGGCCAGCGTCGCACCGACCGAACCGACGCCACCGGTGAGCAAGGTCCCACCGACAACGACTGCCGCGATGGCGAAGAGTTCCCAGCCTACACCCTCGATTGGTTGTCCCGCACCGAACTGCGAGGCAAGAATGACGCCGGCAAGCCCGGCAAGTCCGCCACTGGCGAGATAGACCAGGAATTTGATGCGATCGGCGGGGAGGCCCATCAGGCGCGTGGCATCCTCATTGCCGCCGACGGCAAGCACGCCCCGTCCGGTACTGGTGAAATTGAGGGCTATCCAGCCGAAGACATAGGCCACAATCGCGATCCATGCGGGAATGGGAAAGCCGAGAAAATTGTCCTGGCCGATCGACGTGAAGCCGCTTTCGTAGGAGACCGAAACCGACTGGTTGTTGGCAAGCAGAAGCGCAGTGCCGCTTGCCGCCAGCATCATCGCCAGCGTAGCGACAAACGGCATGATCTTCAACCGCGTAACCAGCACAGCATTGACGAGGCCGACGCAGAGCCCAGCACCTACACCGGCACAAAGGCCGACCCATGCGCCCTGCGGGCTGGCGAGCGCAGCGACGACACTGCCGAGGGCTGCTGTCGAGCCAACCGACAGGTCAATGCCGCCGGTCATGATGACAAAGCACATGCCGAGCGCCACCAGCGCGAACATGGAATTATAGCGCAGCACGCTGGTGATGTTGAAAAAGCCAAGGAAATAGTCGTAACGCGCCCAGCCAAAGAGAATAAGCAGCAACAACGCCAGAACCACACCATAGCTGCCAAGCATGGAAATCAATCGGACCCTTGTCATGCGCGCCTGCCCTGTTGCTGGATCCAAACAGCGAGCACAATGATGCCGGCCTTGACCACGAGAGCTGCAGCGTCCGGCACGCCGTTGGCGAGCAGCGTGTAACGCACGAGCTGGATCGTCATGGCGCCGAGGAGCGTCCCGACAATGGTTGCCTTGCCACCGCTAAGCAGTGTACCTCCGACGGCTACCGCCGCGATGGCATCGAGTTCCATACCCATGCCAACCAGATTGGCGTCGCTTGAGGAATTGATGGCGATGACGACGAGACCGGCGATACCGGCGCAAAGACCGCTGATCGCATAGACCACAAGTTTCACTTTGGAAACGGCGATGCCGGAAAGTTCCGCCGCCCGCTCATTGCCGCCAATAGCGATGATCTGGCGGCCGAAGACAGTCCGTTTCAACGCCCACGCAGCCGCTATCACGAGCAGCACCATCAGCAGCACCTGTACGGGAATGCCAAAGATACGGCCAAGGCCGATGAACTGGAACTGCGGCACACGGAACGTCTGGAGATTGCCATTGGTCATGACCTGGGCGATACCGCGCCCAGCGATGAACAGCACCAGCGTGGCGACAATGGGCTGGATGCGGAATTTGGCGATAAGCCAGCCGTTGAAAAGGCCGAAAAGACCGGCAACGCCAACCGAGATAATCATGGCGGCGACTACCGCCAAGTAAACATTGTGGATTGGAACGATCTTGCCGAGGAAGATCATCGGTGCGAGCGCACCGGAAATCGCCATCAGCGAGCCGACCGAAAGATCAATGCCACCAGTCGCGATAACCAGCGTCATGCCGACGGCGACAATGACGATGGTGCAAACCTGCGTGAGGTTGACATTCAAAGTCTGCGCCGTCGCGAAGTTGCGGGTGAAGGCAAGGTTGAACAGGATGAGCAGGACGAGCGCGATCAAGGTGCCATAGCGCGCCATGAAATCGAAGGGATCTAACGGTCTCGATAGGCGTTGTTGCCGGGCGGCGTCTGTCACGATACCGTCCCCGCACTATGAGGCGCACTGCCGTGGGCCATGGCCGACATCAAAGTATCCTCAGTGGCCCGATCGCGATCAAACTCGGCGACGCTGACGCCTTCACGCAGCACAAACACCCGGTCGGCACCCTCGATCACCTCTTCCAGTTCCGACGAGATCATCAACACCGAGAGCCCTTGATCGGCAAGCGACTTGATCAGCGATTGGATCTCGCCCTTGGCGCCGACATCGATGCCGCGGGTTGGTTCATCAAGAATGAGCAGGCGCGGATTCATTGCCAGCCAGCGGCCAAGGAGCACCTTCTGCTGGTTGCCGCCGGAGAGCTCGCGCACTTTCTGATCCGGTCCCGAACATTTGATCCCAAGCTGCCTGATGAACCGCTCGACGATGTCGCGTTGCGCCTTCTCGTCGATGATGCCGGAGTTGCTCAATTTCGGCATCAGTGCCAGCATCATGTTTTCCGCAACGCTCATCTCCGGAACAATGCCTTCGCTCTTGCGATCTTCGGTACAGAAGCCCATCCCCGCGACGATGGCGTCGGAGGGATTGCGCGGATCGAACTTCCGCCCGTCATAATACATCGTGCCCGCGCGCGGCCGGTCGATGCCGAACACGAGGCGGGCCGTTTCGGTGCGCCCGGCACCGAGGAGGCCGGCAAATCCGGCGATCTCACCGCTGCGAACATTAAATGATACGTCCTGTACTGTCTGATTGATCGCCAGGTTCTCGGCGGAAAAGAGCACCTTGCCGATCTTCTTCTGATCGCGGTCGCTGAAGGCGGTGGCATGGCCCTCGGCGCGCTTGATGGCCCGTCCAAGCATGGAAGAAACGAGACCGATCTTGTCAATCTCGTTCATGGAGGCCGTCTTTACGGTCCTGCCATCGCGCATGATGGTGACACGGTCGCAAACCTTATAGAGCTCGTCGAGCTTGTGGCTGACGAAGACCACCGAAACGCCCTCCTGCTTCAGCTGACGAATGACATCAAAGAGAACGGAAACCTCGCGCTCGTCGAGGGAGGAGGTAGGTTCGTCCATGATGACGAGCTTTGCTGAGAAGCCGATGGCGCGGGCAATGGCCACCATCTGCTGGGTGGCTGTGTTGAATTCCATCAAGGGGCGATGCACGTCGACGCGCACGTTGAAGCGCTGCAGCAGCGTTTCCGCCTCCCGGTGCATGCGGTTCCAGTCGAGCAGGCCGTAACGGCGGGCTTCGCGACCGAGACAGATGTTCTCGGTGATGGAGCAGTAGGGAACGAGGTTGATTTCCTGATAGATGGTGCTGATGCCGCTGGCCTGCGCCTGCTGCGGCGAGAAGACTTCGAAGGGTTTGCCATCGAATGTCACTTCACCCGCATCGCGCCGGTGATAGCCGGTCAACACCTTGATAAGGGTCGATTTTCCCGCACCGTTCTGGCCGATCAGTGCGTGAACTTCGCCGCGTCCGACCGCAAAGGAAGCGGCGGATAGGGCGGGAATTCCGGCAAAACGTTTGTCGATGCCCGTCATCGACAGGAGAACGTCGGTGTTCATTGCAAAGCCATTTCTGAATGCATCGGAAGGCTTTCGACGCTGCTAGGGCAACCGCCGAATGAAACGCCAGCGCCCTATAAGAGCGCTGGCATCGTTATAAAATCAATAGGCAGTGCTCAGCAGCTCTTTTGCATTGCTAGCATCGTAGAACTGATCGGGGTTAATGAGTTTGTCCGGGATTTTGTCGCCATTGGCATAGGCAACGGCGGTCTCGAAAGCCTTTGGTCCGAAGCGTGGATTGCATTCGACGACCGCGGCGATCTTGCCATCAACCACAGCTTGCACGGCTTCCTTGCCGCCGTCGATCGACAATACGAGGATATCCTTGCCTGGCACCTTGCCCGCAGCCTCGATGGCAGAGATCGCGCCGATCGCCATCTCATCATTATGGGCATAGACAACGTTGGCGTCGGGATGCGCCTGCAGCAGGGTTTCGGCAACCTGGCGTCCCTTGTCGCGAGCGAAATCGCCGGTTTGCGAAGCGACGATCTTGAAGTCGGAATGCTTGGCGATCACATCGTCAAAACCCTTCTTGCGATCATTGGCCGGCGAGGAGCCGGTGGTGCCCTCAAGCTCAATGATCGTGGTCCTGCCGTTGGCGTTCTTGACCAGCCAGTCGGCAACGCGCTGCCCTTCCTCGATGAAGTTCGAGCCGATGAACGTTACATAATCCTCTCCAGCTTTTGCCAGGGACGCATCGACATTGCGATCGAGCAGAATAACTGGAATGCCAGCATTTTTAGCGGCCTTGATTGCCGGAATCAGTGGTTTTTCCTCACGTGGCGCCAGAAAGATCAGGTCCACGCCCTGAGCGATCATCGAATTGACGTCAGCGACCTGCTTGGCAGCAGAGCTTGCGGCGTCCGTGTAGACAAGCTGCCAGCCGCGCTTCTTGGCTTCCTCCTGCATGCTGGCAGTCTGGGCCAAGCGCCACGGATTATTGCTTTCGGTCTGGGCAAAGCCAACCTTGTAGGTGTCTTTCTTCTTGAGGGGCGGCGAATCTGCCAATGCGCTGCCAGCAACCATTGCAGCAGCGAAGCTAACCACTGATGCGAGCAGCAGAGTCCGACGGGTTATAGTCATTGAAATTTCCTCCCAGAAATTCAGTTCGTGGCGATCCCACTCAGACGATCATCGCTACTTATAAAAATTAGTCAATAATAATTTATATTGATTAGTCGTGGCATCTGCTCCTAATATCGGGTCCAGTCTCATTGATTCAGGTGAGCCGGACGCGGCAAGAGGCATGGGTGCACATGGGCGATACAGTGGCAGATAGACCCACTGGGAAATCAAGGACCGCTCGTACTGCACCCCGGCGCAAGCGGGTGAGCAAGCGCGTGACCATGACCGATATTGCCCGCGTCGCCGGCTGTTCGCAGGCAACCGTATCATTCGTATTGAACAAGACGCCGGGCATCAAACTCGCGATCGAAACCCGCGAGCGTGTGATAGAGGCAGCGCGAGCGCTCGGCTATGCCGCGCCCACTTTTGCTCATCTCGATCCAGCCGATCCCCTGACGCCCGCAACCGACGGCAAGATTGGTTTTGTCATCGATCAGCTCGCCGCCAGCCCGGAAGCGGTAGCAGTCATGGCCATAGAGGGCGCGCGCCAGGCCTCGTGGAGTGCTGGCAATATTATCCTTGTGGCGCAGACACTCAACGATCCGGAGATGGAACCACGCACGATCAGAGCTCTACGGGAACAAGGGATCTCGGCGCTGATCTATATGGCAATCTCGACGCGTGAAGTGGTTTTGCCTGCACCTGTTTATGAACTGGATGTGCCGGTCATCCTGCTCAATTGCTACACTGCAGACCATGCTTTTCCCGCTGTTGTTCCAAGCGAGATCGCAGGGGGCCAGCACTCGGCCCGTCACCTGATCCAGCATGGCCATCGCCGCATCGGCACGATCACCGGCGAGTCCTGGATGGAGGCCGCGCAGGATCGGCTGAAAGGCTACCGGCGAGCGCTGGCAACAGCCGACATTCCGTTTGATGCAGAACTGGTGATCGAAGGCGATTGGTCAGCAAGTGCCGGATACGAGGGCGCCAGGCAATTGCTGGCGTTGAAGGACAGGCCAACGGCGATCTTCTGCCAAAATGACCGTACCGCGATCGGCTGCTATGAAGCCCTCAAGGAAGCCGGCATGCGTATTCCCGAAGACATCTCTGTCATCGGTTACGACGACGAGGAAATCTCGCGCCATCTCCATCCACAGTTGACGACATCGGTGCTACCGCATCGCGCCATGGGCCGCTGGGCGATCGAGCAAATCGACTCGTTCATCCGCACACCGGGCAAACGCTATCCAATCACCAAACTCGAATGCCCGCTGGTCGAGCGATCATCGGTCGCGGAGTGCGCCCACACCTTATTCGGTTAACCAAGCTTGGACCTGGCATATTCGGCGCGATCGATACCGTGCCGTTGTAGTTTGTCGTAGAAGGTCTTGCGCGGAATGCCCAGTGCTTCAATGGTCGAGCGCACATCGCCATGGTTTGCCGTCAGCGCATCACGAATGAGCCTGGCCTCGTGCTGCTCCATTGCCTCGGGCAGACTTGCTGTGTTGGTCGGCTGACTAACTTTGGCACTTTCCATTTCGCCGAGCCCCAGCGCGACCCGTTCCGCGAAGTGCGAGAGTTCCCGCACATTGCCTGGCCAGTCATGCTCGAACAGGCGTGATCGCAGGGCTGCGGTCATCTCCGGTGGTTCGGTTTTGAATCGCATTGCGGCACGCTGCAGAAAATGCGTGAACAGCAGAGGGATGTCCTCCCGGCGCTCGCGCAGCGGCGGGATCGAAACCGTGACGACATTCAACCGGTAGAACAGGTCCTCGCGGAAATTCGCCCGCTGTTCCGGACTGCCGAGATCGACCTTCGCCGCTGCGACTATGCGCAGGTCGACGGGGCGGTGCTCATTGGTGCCGAGTGGGGTGATTTCACGTGTTTCCAATACCCGCAGCAACTTGACCTGCGTTGACAGCGGCATGCTTTCGATCTCGTCGAGAAACAGGGTACCGCCGCTTGAGTGTTCGATACGGCCGACACGCTTTTTCTGCGCACCGGTAAAAGCGCCAGCCTCGTGACCGAAAAGCTCGCTTTCGATGACCGTCTCCGGCAGAGCGCCGCAATTGAGCGCAACGAAATTGCCCGGTCTGCGCCGGCTCCATTCATGCAGGAGCCCTGCCGCGACTTCCTTGCCGGTACCGGTTTCGCCGGCAATCAGAACATCGACGTCGGCATTGGCCACATGGCGCAACGTCTTGCGCAGATTCTGCATGACGGGCGTTTGACCGAGAAGCGGCAGGTTCTCATCGGATGATTCCAGCGCAAGCCGCAATTGCCGGTTTTCCACGACAAGCCGCCGCTTTTCGACTGCCCGCATGATGCTCTGGACAAGACGGTCGGCGGGGTAAGGCTTGGCTATGAAATCATAGGCGCCTTCCTGCATGGCCTCGACCGCCATGTCGATATCGCCGTGTCCCGTGATCAGGATCACTGGCAGGTCTGGATCCATGGCGCGCAGTCGGCGAAACAGTTCGAGGCCGTCTATATGCGGCATGCGCACATCGGTGACGACCACACCGGCAAAATCCGGCGTGAGAAACCGCATCGCACTCATGGCATCGGCAAAGGGCATGACTGTGAATCCCGCTAGCTCCAGCGTCTGCCGATTGGCATTGCGCAGATCATCATCATCGTCGACAAAAGCGATGCTGGGCTGAAACTCCATAATCAAGCGACCCTCCGCAGATGGACGGTGAATTCCGTGCCCGCACTGCTGCTTTCGACCTCGATACGGCCGCCATATTCCGCGACAATGTCGTGGCAAATGACGAGGCCCAGCCCGAGGCCACGTTCCTTGGAGGTGTTAAACGGCGTGAACAGCGCCTGCATGATCGCCTCTGGAATGCCCGGCCCGTTGTCGGAAACAATCAGCTGAACCTCATCTTCCACAACCGCGCAACGCACAGTGATCTTGCTCGCCGGTCCACCCTCGGTCGCCTCCAGCGCATTCTGCATAAGATTGATCAGCACCTGCTCGAGTCGGATGCGGTTGCCATGAACTTTGATGTCGGGTGAGGGCGTATGAGTGATGATCTGTCCGGCTCTTTGACGGAACCGGCTGCCAAGCAGAAGGAGGGCGCCTTCGATCACTTCGCTGACGCTGATCGGGCCCGCATCGCTTGTGCCCTTGCGCGAGAAGGTGCGCAGTTCGTCTGTGATTGTGCCGATGCGTTCGGTCAGGCCGGCGATAGCCTTCAGGTTTTCCTTGACCGGTTCGGTCTGATTGCGGCCGAGAAAGGTCCCGGCATTGTCGGCATAGGAGCGGATCGCGGCGACGGGCTGGTTGATTTCGTGGGCAACACCTGCCGTAACCTGTCCGAGAATGGCAAGGCGGTTTGCCTGCACCAATTCCTGCTGCACCGTCTGCAGCTTGGCCTCGGTTTTCTGGCGCTCCTCGGCCTGCATCACCAGTTCCGTGTGGGCGGTGCTGAGGTCCGCAGTGCGCTCCGCGACACGGCGTTCGAGTTCGATCCGTGCCTCCTCCTGTTCGCGAGCGCGTCGCAGCGTGCGTCCACGTCGATACAGAAAGAAGGCGGTGAGACCCAGCAATGGCGCCAGAACAGCCAATGCGAGTACCTGTGCGGTTCGCGCTGCCTCAGTCACGGCCCGTCCCGCGGGCGTCAGCAAACTCAAGGTCCAGCTCGTGGTCGGAACGACCGTCTGCCCCCGCACGAAATCCTCGTCCTTTGTTGAGCCGGGCAACCGCGCTTTAACGATATAGGGTACTCCGTTTGGCAAGGCCGGCGTGACACTAAGAGGTTTGAGTGGCGCGTCGCCAAATTGCAGGCTTTCGCGGATCGGGCCGATCTGATCGGCGGGAACCGACCCTTGCGCCATAAACCGCCACTCGGGGAAACTCGTGACCAGGACAATGCCGCGCTGATCGACAACGTAGGATGGGTCGCTGTTGCGGCGCCAGTCTGCTTCGAGCTCATCGAACTCAAGCTTGACGACGATCACTCCGAGCATACCCAAAGGACCGTCAATACGCCTCGAAATATAGAGGCCAGGGCGTTTGCTGACGGTACCGAGTGCATAATGTTCAGCTTCTCCGGCAATGACGGCGCGGGTGTAATAGGGGCGGAAACTGTAACTCGTGCCGACGAAACTTGTTGGCTCACGCCAGTTGCTTGAGGCAATCGCCAGACCATCCGCATCCAGGAGATAGATGACCGCCGAGCGTGTTCCCGGGATCAGGCTTTCCAGCTTGCGATTGACCAATTGCAGCATGCTGCCGCTGCGCGAGGTAAGCGCACTGATGACATCACGATCCTGGGACAGGACGAATGGCAGCGAGCGTTGTTTTTCGAGCACGGTTCGCAAGAGCACAGCGTTGAGTTCTGCAGCGCTTTGGGCGCGAGCCTGCAGCGCGTCATAGGCGCGATTGCGGCCATAATCATTCGCGAAGATAAGGGACCCGGTTACAAGGATAACCACGAGAAGGCCGAAGACGAGTTTTCCAGCGAGGCCCAACGCTCCTCCATAAGGCTCGACTTTTGATCCCAAAATCACAGCATTTTCCATTTCTTCATTGTGCAGATCCCCGCACAAACCGCAAGATGAACGTGCGGTTATCCGCACACATGATCAATTCAGCAAATCGAATCAAAATTTAAAAGCTATGATTTCAGTACGTTAGTAAATTTCCACAAACTGGCACACTCCTTGCAAAAGCTATGGCAGGGTCGGTCTATCCGCCCTGTAACGGAGCCCGGGAGGCTGACAGGCGATTCTGCCAGACGCGGCTCACACCATGGAGGAAGTCATGAGTCCTGTGACGATTAACGCAGCCCCGCAGCCGCGCGGCAAAACACCGATTTACGCCCACCTCTATTTTCAGGTGATCGTTGCCATCACCATCGGCATTGTGCTTGGCCATTACTATCCTGAAATCGGCACCAGTATGAAGCCGCTCGGCGACGCCTTCATCAAACTGGTGAAGATGATTATTGCCCCTGTTATCTTCCTTACCGTTTCCACTGGTATCGCTGGAATGAGCGACCTGAAAAAGGTCGGACGGGTGGCAGGGAAGGCGATGATCTACTTCCTGACCTTCTCGACACTCGCCTTGATTGTCGGATTGATCGTCGCCAATGTCGTCCAGCCAGGCGCCGGCATGAACATCGACGCAGCTTCACTGGATCCGAAGGCGGTCGCAACCTACACGCAACAGGCGCATGAACAGAGCATCGTCGGCTTCCTGACCAACATCATTCCAACGACAATCGTCGGTGCCTTCGCTTCGGGCGATATTCTGCAGGTGTTGTTCTTCTCGGTACTGTTCGGCCTTTCACTCGCCATGGTCGGCGAGAAAGCCGAACCGGTCACCAATTTCCTGCAGACGCTCGCCGCTCCGGTATTCAAGCTCGTTGCCATCCTGATGAAAGCCGCACCAATCGGCGCGTTTGGCGCTATGGCCTTCACCATCGGCAAGTATGGCATCGGCTCCGTGGCCAATCTGATCTTCCTGATCGGCACCTTCTATCTAACGTCGCTGCTTTTCGTACTGGTCATTCTTGGCGCCGTCGCCTGGTACAATGGTTTCTCCATCCTGGCGCTGATCCGCTACATCAAGGAAGAGCTGCTGCTGGTGCTTGGCACAAGCTCATCTGAAGCTGCGCTGCCGACGCTGATGGCAAAGATGGAAAAGGCAGGTTGCAAGAAGTCCGTGGTTGGCCTCGTCATTCCCACCGGTTACTCGTTCAACCTTGATGGCACCAATATCTACATGACCCTGGCTGCCCTGTTCATTGCGCAGGCAACGAACACGCCACTCACACTGACGGATCAGGTGCTGCTCCTGCTTGTGGCCATGTTGAGTTCCAAGGGTGCTGCAGGCATCACCGGTGCAGGTTTCATTACCCTCGCAGCCACGCTCTCGGTCGTTCCGGCCGTTCCGGTCGCCGGCATGGCGCTGATCCTCGGCATCGATCGCTTCATGTCGGAATGCCGTGCCCTCACCAATCTTGTCGGCAATGCGGTAGCAACCATCGTTGTCGCCCGCTGGGAAGGTGAGCTTGACACCAACAAGCTGGCACGAGCACTCAACGGCGATTTCGCCGACGAGGATGCGCTGGCGCTCGCGAGCTAATAAAGGTAACAACGATCAACAAAGGGCGGGCTCGACGAGCCCGCCCTTTTATTTGAGGCGCAGCTGTTCGCGCCAGCTTTGCGCATAAACATCAAAGAAACTGTCCAGCGGTTTCACCTCATCGATGGCAGGCTGCAGCGAGCATTCGGCGCCTGCGAGCAGTGCAGCGCCGAGGCTGGTTCCGGTCGAGCCGGGCAAGGCAATGACCTCGCGTCCTGTCAACGAACGAAGTGCCGAGAGATAGATACGATTGCGGGAAAAGGGACCTTCAACAATTGTCGCTCCGGAGGCGCCAATCAGATCGAGACAGGTACTTGTCATCAGCGCGGTATAGAGCGATGCCGCTACGTTCTGATCAGCCAAAGAACGTGGTTTTCCATTCAACCAGATTGCCTCGCGTTCGGGGTAGGGACCGGAACCCTGCACAACGCTTGGCGTGATCATGAGCTGCTCGCGAATGACGCGGGCAAGCGTATCCTCATCCGGCACCACGGCGCTCCCGCCGGCCAGAAGATCGAATTCGCGCCCACCCATAAACCGCGCCGACGGCACAGCGTTGCCATAGGCATCGACATTGGCAAGCGTGTCGCGTGCAGGATCAAGTTGATCCAATCGGCCGCCGACCGCAAAGGAAACGACCCAGGTGCCGGTCGACACGACCGAGAACGGCGACGTGCGGGTGAGCAGGTGCGGCAGCAGCGAGGCATTGGAATCGTGGATACCGCAGTGAACCGGGATTTCCTTGTCGATACCAATCTGCCTGGCCAGAGGTTCGCGCAGATCACCGATGCGATCGAAAGCCGGTCGGATAGGCGCCATAAGCGGGCGGATTTCAAGCGTATCGACGAGGCCGGAATATTCGCCCCTCTGCGGGTCCCACAAATCCGTATGGCAGCCGAGCGAAGTGACTTCATTCACGGCGATACCGGTCAGGCGCCAGACCCAATATTGCGCATAGGTCAGGATGGTCTTGACCGACGCGAATTGGGCAGGGAATTGCGTCTTCTGGTAGTGGATCTGCGCGCCGACATTGAGCCCGCCAGAAAGAAGCGGCGAGCGTGTCTCGGCGAAATCCGGCCGCAGCGCCGCATATGCCGCACGCACTTCATCCGGATAGACATGCTCGTAATCGATCACCGGCATGACAAGACCATCACGCCCAAGCAATGCCGCCGATGCGCCATGGGCCGTCACCGAAATGGCATCGAAGCCCGGTGACTTGGCAAAGCTCGTGAGTGCTTCGGCAAAGAATACCCACAGAGCCTCGGTGTCGTAGTGCGGATAGATACCGTCTTTGACGACGCGGTTCTGGGTGCTGCGCGTCGCGATTTCCGCACCGGTCGCAGCGTCAACGACAACGAGTTTAGCATTGGTCTTGCCGACATCGATGACGGCTATACGGCGAACGTTGCTCATGCCCGTCAAGCCATGTGAAACAGGCCGACGAGGTCAGCCTGAACAGGCGATTTATCCCGATTGGTGACCATGATGTCCGCCATATGCGCCCACCATTTCTTCATCACCGGGTGGTCGGGAAGACTCTGCATGCTGTGGTCGACGCGGCGGGTCAACACGCCAAAGAGCGTGTTGGTGGCGCGGTCGAGATGGATCGAGTAATCGCTCACTCCCGCCTCGTGCAGGAGATCGACGAGCTCCGGCCAGATCGCATCGTGCCGGCGCTGATATTCCGCTTCCATGCCGGGGTTGAGGGTCATCGTAAACGCATATTTCTCGAGCGCACTCATGCAGGTTTCCTCTGGCGGAACTGCCTGATGATTATCGGCAATGTGATGGTGATGATCAGTAGCAGGCCGATGAAAATCGACATGACGATGCCCGGCACGTTGAGGAGACCGAGGCCGAAAGTCACCAGCCCCATGACGAATGCCGCGATGACCACACCACCGATCGTGCCCGAGCCGCCGAGGATGGAAATGCCGCCGAGGACAACCATCGTGACTATCTCCAGTTCCCAGCCTTGCGCGATCGATGGGCGGGTGGAGCCAAGACGCGAGGTCAGACAGACTGCGGCGATGCCGGACATCAGGCCGGTCAACAGGAACAGGGTGAACTTGATGCGCTCGACGTGGATGCCAGAGAACCGCGCGGCGAATTCATTGTTACCGATGGCATAGACCCGTCGGCCAAAATTCGTCGCATACAGCAGCACCGCAAACAGGACACCAAGGACCGCAAATAGCACGAACTCGAAGGAAAAGACCCAGAACACATAGCCCTGGCCAAAATAGGCAAAGGAGGCTGGATAGCCGCCATAGGCCTTGTCGCCAAGAACGATATAGGCGATGCCACGGAACAGGCTCATCGTGCCGATGGTGACGACGATGGAGGGCAGACGAAGCCCCGCGACAAGAATACCGTTGATCACACCACAAGCGGCACCGACGCCGATTCCGATCGCGACAAGCCCGGGCGTGCCAACACCCGCCTGTGCTGCGGCTCCCATTGCAGTCGAGGCGAGTGCGATGATCGCCGCGACAGACAAGTCGATTTCACCGGCGATGATCAGCAGTGCCATGGCAAATGCAACTATCGCCTTCTCGGTGAAGTTGAAGGTCGCGTCGGACAGGTTCCAGGCATTGAGGAAGTAGGGCGATGCGAAGGAATTGGCGATGAAGATCAGCACGGCCACGGCAAAGAGCAGGGCTTCCCAGCTCGCAAAAAGCCGCGTGACCGAGGTGCCGAGCCGATCCGGAATATGCCGCTTTTCAGGAACCGCGCTCATGCTGCCACCTCGATCTGTTCCGATGCGCCCCGATCACGCAGGATGATGCGGCCGCGCCTCCGTTCCTGACGGGCATTGAAAATGACCGCCGCAATGATCACCGAGCCGGAGATCGCCATTTGCGAGAACGGTGAAATATCGATGACCGGCAGCGCGTTCTTGATAACGCCGAGGAACAGCGAGCCAAGCACGGCACCGGCAACCGAACCAATACCACCCAGCGTCGAGATACCACCAATGACACAGGCGGCGACGGTGTCGAGTTCAAAGCCCGCGGCGATATCGACATAGGCGACCGCGTAGCGGGATACCCAGAGATAGCCACACAACCCGGCCAGCGTTCCTGATATGACGAAGGCGTAGAAGCGGGTGCGCCCGACATCGATACCGGCATAGACCGCCGCTGTCGGATTGCCGCCGGAGGCGTAAATGGCCCGGCCAAGAAAGGTGCGCGACATGACCAGATACATGATGGCGACGATGACGATAGCCGTCCAGCCGAGGACGGGCAGGCCGAGAACGAGCTGGCGCGGTATCTGCAAGAACGGCTCCGTCATCTGGTGTGCATTCACCCAGGCACCGCCGGAAAGAACAAACGCCATGCCGCGATAGATGGTGAGTGTGCCAAGCGTAACGACGATCGACGGAATGCTGAGCTTCCAGACGAAAAGACCGTTGATGGCGCCGAGAACGGCGCCAATGCCAAGCGCAATGATGACAATCAGCGCAAGGGGCAAGCCGGGATAGGCGGCATTCAGCATGCCAACGGCCATGCCCGTAAAGGCCACATTGGCAGCCACCGACAGGTCGATGGATTTCGTCAGGATCACCGTCATCTGTCCAAGCGCCAGAATGATCAGGATCGAGCTGTCATTGAAGATACTTGCGAGATTGCCGGGTCTGGCAAATCCGGGTGAGCGGGTGGAAAAAGCCGCGAGCAGAATGGCGATGATGATCACCAGCAGCATTTCGCGAAATTTGAACAATTGCTTGATCATACTTGACCCTCACGCATTGCCGGTTGCGGCGCGGACCAAAGTCTCGGCGCTCAGATGATCACGCTCATAGACACCGGCTGACAGGCCTTCGCGCATGACAAGAACACGGTCGGACATGCCGAGGATCTCGGGCAGCTCCGAGGAGACCATGATGATGCTGAGACCTTCGCCGGCAAGCTCGCTGATGAAGGCGTGAACCGCGGCTTTCGAACCGATGTCGATGCCCTTGGTCGGCTCATCGAGAATGAGGATCTTCGGTTGCGTAGCCAGCCACTTGCCGATGACGACCTTCTGCTGATTGCCGCCCGACAGGTTTCCAACCGGAATGGAGAGGGCAGCAGCACGCAGATCGAAACGTTCAGCGTATTTCCGCGCCAGAGCAAACTCTTCCGCCGCGCGCAGGAAGCCCGAACGGGAGGTGCGTGCCAACGATGGCAGCGAGATGTTCTGGTAGATCGGCAATTGCAGCACCGCGCCATGACGGCCGCGCTCTTCCGGGACATAAACAATGCCGGCTTTGATGGCATCGCCAGGCGAACGAATTGTGATCTCCTTGCCGTCGAGCTTCAGTTTTCCGCCGGAGGGTTTCGTGACACCGAACAGCGACTGGCATATCTCCGAGCGACCCGCGCCGACCAGACCATAGATCCCGAGAATTTCGCCCTTCTTGAGCGCAAAGGTAATATCGCGGAACTCGGTCGGATGGGTGTAGTTCTCGACGGAAAGCACAGTATCACCGAGCGGTATCTCGACCTTCGGGAAGGCGTGCTCGATCGAACGGCCAACCATAAGCCTGACGATCTCGTCCTGGCCAACTTCTGCCAGTACACCGCTGCCGACGGCCTTGCCGTCGCGGAAAACGGCATAATGATCGGCGATCTCGTAGACTTCATCGAACTTGTGGCTGATGAACAGGATGGCCTTGCCCTGAATTTTCAGCCGCTTGACGATCTGGAACAGGTCATCGACTTCCTTGCGTGAAAGCGCAGCGGTCGGCTCATCCATGATAACTATCCGGGCATCGACAGAAAGCGCCCGCGCAATGGCTACGAGGTGGCGCTGCGCGATGGAAAGGTCCTTGAGCCGGGTACGGGGATCGATATTGCTTTCCAGCGAATGCAGCAGGGCAAGCGCCCGTGCGTTCACAGCCTTCCAGTTTACAAAGCCGAGCCGGGTTTTCGGCGCGTGGCCGAGAAAGATATTTTCGGCGACCGACAACTCGTCAAAAAGCACGGTCTCCTGGTGGATTGCAGTAACACCGAAATCGATCGCGTCCTGCGCATTGGCAAATGCAACCGGCTTGCCGCCGACGTGGATTTCTCCTTCATCCAACTGATAGATGCCAGTGAGAATTTTGACGAGCGTCGACTTTCCTGCACCGTTTTCGCCGATGAGCGCCGTGACCATGCCGGGAAACAGTGCGATATCGACATCATTCAGCGCTTTGACACCGGGAAACGATTTGGAGATGCCGCGCATCTCCAGGAACGGTGCCTCTGACAATGGCTCGGAAAGGGCAATCTTGTTCATCGATCATACCGAAAGAGAAAAAAGTGCCCGGCAGAAAGCCTGCCGGGCCTGACAGCGGTTCCTCAGGATCAGAAGATCTTGGAGAACTCGTCGATGTTCTTGGCGTCGTAGACGAACGGATCAGCCATGGCTGCTTCGCCATTGTCGCCAATCTTGATCTTGCCCATGCGGCCGGCAGCAATTTCGTTGCCCGGAGCACCATCCGTCTCACCCTTGACCAAGCGATAGGCAATCTGTGTTGCCGAATAGCCGAGGTCGATCGGATTCCAGATGGCGAATTCCTTCGTCGCACCCGACTTGATCGCACCGGCCATTTCGGAAGGAAGACCGAGGCCGGTGACATAGACGTCGCCGATCTTCTTGGCATCGGCAACGGCCTGTGATGCTGCAAGCACGCCAACCGTCGTCGGAGCAACAATGACCTTCACATTCGGCTGCGAGGTCAGAAGGCCCTGAGCTTCGCGATAGCTCTTGTCGGAGAGGTCATCGCCATAGACGGTGGTCACCAGATTGAGGCCGGGGAAATTGGGAAGCTGCTTCTTCATTTCCTCGATCCAGGTGTTCTGATTGGTCGAGGTCGTCGTCGCCGAAAGAATGGCGAAGTCGCCCTTACCGTCCTTCAGATGGTCGGCGGCAAGCTGCAGGCACATCTTGCCGATCAGTTCGTTCGATGACGGATTGAGATGCATGATGCGCCCATCCTTGGCGACAGCGGAATCCCAGGAAATAACCTTGATGCCGCGGGCCATCGCCTTTTTCAGCGCGGGAACAACCGCATCCGGATCATTGGCGGAAATCGCGATCGCATTGACGTTCTGTGCGATCAGGGCATTGATGACCTCGATCTGGCCTTCTGCTGTCGTTGATGTCGGACCGGTATAGATGACTTCCACACCGCCCAGTTCCTTGGCGGCTTCCTGCGCACCCTTGTTGGCCGCTTCAAAGAAGCCATTGCCAAGTGACTTGACGACCAAGCCTATCTTGATCGTGTCGGCGGCCTGAGCCTGCGATGCGAGCACGGCAAGGGCGAATGCCGATCCCAATGCGAGTTTCTTGAAAAGTTTCATTGTCCGTCCTCCCAGAGATTAAACGAATGGTCCGTCGATACCGTTCCGGCCTTATGCGACCGATACGGAATTCCTTGATTGATTGACCTTTGCAACGATGAGTTGAACGCCTGCATCCTCCACCATTTTTCGGTCCGCATCCGAAATACCGTCATCGGTGATAATGGTAGCAACGCGCTGCAGCGGGCAAAGGATGAGACTCGACCGGCGAGCAAACTTGGTCGAGTCGACCAGCAGCACCAGTTCGTCAGCCTGGTTGATCAATTTCTGCTCGCCCTGAATGATCAGCGCATCTGATTCCATGACGCCGAATGGTCCCACGCCCTGCGAACCCATGAACATGCGCTTGCCATAGAAGTTGCGGGTCACGTCATTATCGAACGGCGAGAGAATGATGCTCTGCTCGCGATAGATCGCTCCGCCGGGGACTGTCACCGAACTTTTGGAGTTCTTGACGAGATGTTCGGCAATGGCAAACGAATTGGTCATCACCTGCAAACGCCGCGTGGAAAGAAAATGCACCATCTGGAAAGTGGTGGTGCCGCCATTGATGATGATTGCATCGCCTTCCTCGCACAGCGCAACGGCTTCGCGGGCGATAGCGCGTTTCTTGTCGGCGTTCTCGGATTCGGACACATGAAAATGGCGCCCGGCAAGCGGCGTCAATTGCGGCGGGTGCACCGCTTCAGCACCGCCGCGCACCCGGCGCAGCTTGCCCTTGACGTGGAGCGAGGCAATGTCACGCCGGATCGTTGCCTCCGACGCTTCCGTCAGTTCGGCAATGTCCTGAATGGTGATGACCGGCTTTTCCTGAACAGCGCTCAGAATGATGCGGTGACGCTCACGCTCGTGCATTAACTTTCCTCCTCTTGTGACAATCTATTGCGCAAATCCATGATCAGTGTCAATCAACTTCAATCAAAAAGTTTCATATTGCACTGCACAATGGAAGTTTATGATTGAAGTTGATCGTTTCTGATTGACATGAAAACGTAATCTGCTCCATAGCTAACGCAAATGACGGCGGCTTGGCGACATATGCCGGGCCGGCAATTGACCTATCGGGAGGCGAATATGGCAGACAAGGTCCAACTTCTGGATAATCGTTGGGATGATCAAAAAGCGGCAGGCCTGGATGAGCCGGGCAAGCTGCTTTATCGTTCCAATCTGCTGGGCGCCGACAAGCGCATCACCAATTATGGCGGTGGCAACACATCGGCAAAGGTGACCGAGACTGATCCGCTGACCGGCAAGCCGGTCGAGGTCCTGTGGGTCAAGGGATCGGGCGGCGATGTCGGCACGATCAAGCTCGATGGTTTTGCCACGCTCTACACGGAAAAGCTGAAATCACTGAAGTCCATCTACCAGGGTGTCGAGGACGAGGACCGTATGGTCGGGTTCCTGCCGCACTGCACCTTCAACTTGAACAGTCGCGCCGCCTCCATCGATACGCCTTTGCACGGTTTCGTGCCATTCAAGCACGTCGACCACATGCATCCTGACGCGATCATCGCCATTGCTGCATCGAAAAACTCCCGCGAACTGACGAAGGAGATATTTGGCGATGACATTGGCTGGCTGCCGTGGCGCCGCCCCGGTTTCCAGCTGGGGCTGGATCTCGGCACCTATGTGGCTGCCCATCCGAATTCCAAGGGCGTGGTTCTTGAAAGCCATGGTCTCTTCACTTGGGCCAACGATGCCAAGCACTGTTACGAGCTGACGCTGGAAATCATCAACAAGGCTATTGTCTGGTTCGACCAGAAGACTGCGGGTGAATCTGCCTTCGGTGGGGAGGTCACCAAGAGCCTCGAACCCTCAGCCCGCCGTGCGATTGCTGCAAGGCTGATGCCGGAAATTCGCGGCAAGATCGGTGTTTCCGAGCGAAAGCTTGGGCATTTCGACGACCAGCCCGCCGTTCTCGAGTTCGTCAATTCGAACGATCTGCGCCCGCTGGCAGCACTAGGCACCAGTTGCCCGGACCATTTCCTGCGCACGAAGATCCGGCCATTGGTCCTCGACTTCGATCCCGCAGAGCCGGATGCCGATGCCGTTGTCGCTTCGCTTGACAGTGCGCTCGAGGCCTACCGCGCTGACTATGCCCGCTATTACAACGCCTGCAAGCACGGCAACTCGCCTGCCATGCGCGACCCCAACCCGGTGATCTTCCTCATCCCCGGCGTTGGCATGCTGTCCTTCGCCAAGGACAAGGCCACCGCGCGGATCGCCGGCGAGTTCTATGTCAACGCCATCAACGTGATGCGCGGCGCTTCGTCCGTTTCCGAATATCGGGGGCTGCCTGAACAGGAGGCTTTCGACATCGAATACTGGCTGCTCGAAGAAGCCAAATTGCAGCGCATGCCGAAGCCGAAATCGCTGGCGGGTCGGGTGGCCTTCGTTACTGGCGGTGCCGGTGGCATCGGCCGCGCTACAGCGGAACGTCTGCTGGGCGAGGGCGCCTGTGTGGTACTCGCCGACATAGATGCCGAGGCGCTAAAGATGGCCCATGACGATTTTTCCAAGCGCTACATGGCGGATGCAGTGCGCAGCGTCCGGTTGAATGTGACGGACGAGGCCGGTGTCATCGCCAGCTATGCCGAGGCTTCGGTCGAGTTTGGCGGCGTCGACATTCTCGTTTCCAATGCGGGGATCGCATCCTCCGCACCGATCGAGACGACGGAACTTTCAATGTGGACGCGCAATATCGACATTCTGGCAACCGGTTACTTCCTCGTTTCACGCGAAGCCTTCCGCCTGTTCCGGCGGCAGAAGATTGGGGGTAATGTCGTGTTCGTCGCCTCCAAGAATGGCCTTGCCGCATCGCCCAATGCCAGCGCCTATTGCGCCGCCAAGGCAGCGGAAATCCATCTTGCCCGCTGTCTTGCGCTGGAAGGCGCGGAAGGCGGTATCCGGGTGAACACGGTCAATCCAGACGCCGTTCTGCGCGGCTCGAAAATCTGGAACGGCGAATGGCGTGAACAGCGCGCCGCCTCTTCCAATCTGCAGGTGGATGAACTCGAGGAGCATTACCGCAAGCGTTCACTGTTGAAGCTCAATGTGTTGCCAGAAGATATCGCGGAGGCTGTCTATTTCCTCGCCTCCGATGCATCGGCCAAATCGACGGGCAATATTATCAATGTCGATGCGGGCAATGCGCAGAGCTTTACGCGATAATATAGGTCTCGGGAGGATATCATGGCTGAACTGCACATTTCCGGCGAGCTAATCGCCTCCGAGAACGACAGGCTGCTTGCGGCGCACAAGAGCGATTATGAGGCGCTGGGCGCTCATCTTGCGCGGCGCAATATCGATATCGATGCCGTCACAAAAAATGTCGCGGATTTTTTCGTCGCCGTACCTTCATGGGGTGTCGGCACAGGCGGGACTCGCTTTGCGCGTTTCCCCGGCACGGGCGAACCGCGCGGCATCTTCGACAAACTTGACGATTGCTCGGTGATCCAGCAACTGACGCGGGCGACGCCAACTGTCTCGCTGCACATTCCCTGGGACAAGGCTGACCCGAAGCAACTGATAGCGCATGCGGATGCGCTCGGGCTCGGCTTCGATGCGATGAACTCGAATACATTCTCCGATGCACCGGATCAGGCACATTCCTACAAATATGGCTCGCTCAGCCATGTGAACGCGGCAACGCGGGCGCAGGCTATCGAGCACAACATTGAATGTATCGAAATCGGCAAGACCATCGGTTCGAAAGCCCTGACCGTCTGGATCGGCGACGGTTCGAATTTTCCAGGGCAGAGCAATTTCGCCAAATCCTTCGAACGCTACCTCGCCTCCATGGCGGAGATCTACAAGGCGCTGCCCGATGACTGGCGCATATTCTCCGAACACAAAATGTATGAGCCGGCATTCTATTCGACTGTGGTGCAGGACTGGGGTACCAATTACCTCATCGCACAGACGCTAGGGCCAAAGGCCTTCTGTCTCGTCGATCTCGGACATCATGCCCCCAACACTAATATCGAAATGATTGTTTCGCGGCTGATACAATTCAAGAAACTCGGCGGATTCCACTTCAACGATTCCAAATATGGCGACGACGATCTGGATGCCGGCTCGATCGATCCCTACCGGCTATTTCTTGTGTTCAACGAACTCGTCGATGCAGAAGATCGCGGCGTGGAAAATTTTCATCCGGCCCACATGATCGACCAGTCGCACAATGTCACCGATCCGATCGAGAGCCTGATCTCCAGCGCCAATGAAATTCGCCGCGCTTATGCACAGGCACTGCTGGTCGACCGCAGCGCACTCAGCGCCTATCAGGACGAGAACGATGCGTTGATGGCTTCGGATGCATTGAAGCGAGCCTATCGTACCGATGTGGAACCAATTCTGGCCGAGGCACGCCGCCGCTCGGCCGCCGCGATCGATCCGATTGCCACCTATCGCAAGAGTGGCTACCGCCAGCAGATCGGCAAGGAGCGCCCAGTCAGTGCCGCTGGAGGTGGTGGCATCATCTGAGCCGCGTATCCATTGCATTAAACCAAGGGCAACGCTTCACCGCGTTGCCCTTTTTGTTTTTTGAATTGACAGCACCGTCCGCATTTGTTCTTATTCTACTATAAAGCATTATAATCCATAATAGTGGAATAACAAAGGGAACCGCCATGAAATCTCTGAAGCTCGCATTCCTTCTTGGTTCAGCGCTGATTGCTCTTAGCCCCGCTGCATTCGCCCAGTCAAAAGGCGGCGTCATCAATGTTGCCACCATCGGCGAGCCGCCTACGCTCGATGCAATGGCTTCGACGGCCGATCTCGTCGGCATCGTCTCACAGCACATTTTCGAGACGCTCTATACGTTTGACAAGAGCTGGAATGTCACGCCGCTTCTCGCTGCCAGCCTTCCGGAAGTTTCGCCCGATGGCAAAACCTACACCATAAAGCTGCGCACCGGCGTCAAGTTCCATGACGGCACGGATATGGATTCGACAGACGTCGTCGCTTCGCTGAAGCGCTGGACCCAGATCGCCTCGCGCGGCAAGCAGACAGCTCCAATGATCACCTCGATCGAGGCCGTCGATCCTGCTACAGTAAAGATCACCCTCAACGCGCCTTACGCTCCCCTCGTGTCGCTGCTGGCATTCAACAATGCCGCTGCGATCATCCTCCCAAGCGAAAAGCAGCAGAACCCGATGACCGACCCGATCGGTACTGGGCCCTACATGCTGAAGGAGCGCAAGGCCGACCAGTATATCCAGCTCACCCGTTTCGCCGATTATAAGTCACCAGAAGGTGATGAGAACGGCTATGGCGGTGCGCGGCATCAGTATCTGGACGAAATCCGTTTCGTCCCGGTGCCCGACCCAAATACCCGTGTCGAAGGAGCCCTTTCCGGTCAGTTCGATTATGTCGACAGCTTGCCCGTCGAGGCCTTTGACCGGCTGAAGGGTCAGAAGACGACCGAAGCCGTGCTTCTCAAGCCATTCGGCTGGCCGGTCTTCGTCATGAACACCAGTCAGGGTATCACCAAGAGCCAGGATCTGCGCCTCGCCATCCGCGATGCGCTCAGCATGGAAGACATGTTGGCAGCCGCCTTCGGCAGCACCGACTTCTATTCGCTCAATCCTTCCATGTATCCTGATGGCTACAGCTGGAAGACCGATGCAGGTACGGAAGGCGCTTACAATGTCGCCGACCCTGAAAAGGCTGCCGAGGAGTTGAAGAAAGCGGGCTACAATGGCGAGCCACTGCGCATCCTGACCAGTCGCCAGTACGAGTTCCATTATAAGATGGCGCAGGTCGCAGCCGAATATCTGAAGGCGGCGGGCTTTACCGTCGACATGCAGGTCGTCGATTGGGCAACGCTGACGCAACGTCGCGCCGACCCTAAGCTGTGGGATATTTATATCAGCCACAGCCCGTTCCTGCCGGAACCCGCCTTGATCGGCGCCATGTCGACCAGCGCCCCCGGCAATTGGGACACACCCGCCCGCAAGGTTGCTGTCGATGCCTTCAACTCGGAAGTTGACCCGCAGAAGCGCGTGGCACTTTGGGCTGAAGTTCAGAAGGTGATCTATGCCGAAGTACCTATCATCAAGATCGGCGATTTCAACGCACTTTCGGCCAAGTCGCCGAAACTGGAAGGGTTCACACCCGCACCGTGGCCTTACTTCTGGAACGTATCGCTCAAGCAGTGATGCAATCGCAATTGGCGCGGATGGAAATCGTGTGTCCGCGCCAATTCCTGATTTAATCCTCCTGCAAACAGGATCGATCCGCCCAGATGCTCCGTTACATATTTCAACGCTTTATCGGCATGATCATCGTGATGTTCCTGGTGGTGACGATTGTCTTCATCATCGTGCGCGTCACGCCCGGTGATCCCGCTGCTGTCATGCTTGGACCAGAAGCGACCGCTGCGGACATCACAGCATTGCGCCAGCAGCTGGGACTCGATCAATCGATTCCGGTGCAATATGTGTATTTCATCGGCAACCTTCTGCAAGGTGATCTCGGCCAGTCGATCTTCCTCGACCAGCCTGTGCTGCAGGCACTTGCCCAACGCGCCGAGCCGACCTTCTTTCTCACCATCTTTTCGTTGCTGATCGCCAGCGTCATCGCCATTCCGATCGGCATCTACGCTGCCTATCGCCGGGGATCGTTTTTCGATCAGGCTGCGACTGCGTTGGCAATGATCGCAGCGAGCATCCCGAGCTTCTGGCTCGGTCTCATTCTGATGCAGATCTTCGCCGTGCGGTTCGGACTTTTCCCTGTATCCGGCTATGGCGGTCCCGGCACATCGCTGACGGAGCGGCTTGGCTACCTGGTGCTCCCCGCGTTTGCGCTAGGCATCGTCTCTTCCGCCCTCATCATGCGTTTCACTCGAGCATCGATGCTCGATGTGCTTGGTGACGACTATATCCGCACGGCCCGCGCCAAGGGCGTCGATGAGCGGAGCGTGGTCTTGAAACACGCTTTCAAGAATGCCCTGATCCCCATCCTCACGGTGGTCGGCCTTACTGCGGCAGTGTTGATCTCCGGCGCAGTCGTGACCGAAACAGTCTTCGGACTGCCCGGCGTCGGCAGCCTCGTGGTGTCCGCGGTGCTGCGCCGCGATTATCCGGTTATCCAGGGCGCGCTGCTTATCATTGCGGCGCTCTACGTCCTCATCAATTTCGCCATCGATATGCTCTACCTCATCGTTGATCCAAGGGTGCGCTACTGATGACCGAGATCACAACAAACGCCCCCATGAGCGAACACTCCAAATTCTTCCGGGTCCTGATCCGGCGCAAAACTGTGTTATTCGGATTGATTGTGCTAGCCATCTTCGTCGTTCTGGCGGTGTTTGCACCGCTGATCACGCCCTATGCACCGAACAAACTGTCCATCGTCAACCGGCTCAAGCCGCCTGATACGAGATGGTTTTTCGGCACGGATGAATTCGGCCGCGACGTGTTCTCGCGCACGATCTTCTCGGCGCGGCTGTCGCTGATGGTCGGTTTTGCAGTCGTGGTGCTGGCATCGCTGATCGGCGTTACGCTCGGCATCCTTGCCGGCTTCTTCCAGAGGCTTGACGCGCCCATTACCCGGCTGATCGACGCAATGATGGCCTTTCCGGACATCCTGCTCGCTATCGCGCTTGTCGCTGCGCTTGGGCCATCGCTTACCACAGTCATTGTCGCGCTCAGCATCGTCTACGCACCGCGGCTCGCCCGTATCGTACGCGCTTCGACGCTGGTCATCCGCGAGTTGCCCTATGTGGAGGCGGCAACGTCGCTCGGCATTTCCACGCGGCATATCATGACGCGGCACATCCTGCGCAACCTGCTCTCGCCCATCCTCGTCCAGGGAACCTTCCTCTTTGCCAATGCCATGCTGGCGGAAGCTGGCTTGTCATTCCTCGGCCTCGGCGTCAGTCCGGAAGTGCCGACATGGGGCACCATGATCGCGTCTGGCCGGCAATACATTGGCAAGGCCGACTGGATGACCCTTTTTCCCGGCATTGCCATCGTCCTTGCCGTTCTTTCCCTGCAGATGGTCGGCGATGGTTTCCGCGACCTTCTTGACCCCCGCCTCAGAAAGGATCTCTGATCATGCCTGCCTCTTCTGCAACCGATGGTCGTTTGTTGCTGACCAACGTCAGACCGGTTGCCTTTGGACCTAACACACCATCTTCGAAGATCGACATTCTGATCGACGCAAATGGCATGATCGCCGAATTTGGTCCATCTCTGAACATTCAGGCCGACATTCGCCGCGTCGATGCGAAGGGCGCCTGGATTTCGCCAGGATGGGTCGATCTGCATACCCATATCTGGCACGGCGGCACAGATATTTCCGTTCGTCCGCAAGTATGCGGAGCGGCGCGGGGTGTAACGACCATCGTCGATGCGGGCTCGGCCGGTGAAGCCAATTTCCATGGGTTCCGCGAATACATCATCGATCCGGCGCGGGAGCGTATCAAGGCGTTTCTGAACCTCGGCTCGATAGGGCTGGTCGCCTGCAATCGTGTAAGCGAACTCAGCGATATCCGCTCGATCGATATTGACCGCACGGTAGCCTGCGTCAACGAGAACCGCGACCATATCGTTGGACTGAAAGTACGTGCCAGCCATGTGATTACGGGCTCATGGGGCGTGACACCGGTGAAAGTGGGCAAGAAGCTCGCCAAGATTCTCAAAATCCCGATGATGGTGCATGTCGGCGAGCCGCCTGCACTCTATGACGAAGTGCTGGAGATTCTCGGGCCCGGCGATATCATCACCCATTGCTTCAATGGCAAGGTGGGCAGCAGCATTATCGAGGACGACGACCTGTTCGAACTGGCCGCGCGCTGTGCAGGGGAGGGGATTCGCCTCGACATCGGCCACGGCGGTGCCTCTTTCTCCTTCCGCGTCGCGGAAGTCGCGATTAAGCGCGGTCTATTGCCGTTCTCGATCTCGACCGACATCCACCTGCGCAGTCTGAATTTTGCCGTATGGGACCTCGGCACGACCATGTCGAAACTTCTGAGTGTCGGTATGCCGTTCGACAAGGTGGTGGAAGCAGTGACGATCTCACCGGCATCCGCCATCAATCTGCCGACGGATAATCTGCTTTCGGTCGGCACACGAGCAGATTTCACGATCTTCGAACTGGCCGACTCCGATCTCACGGTCATCGATTCGATGGGCTACGAAGCTCGGCTCGACAAACTGTTCGAACCACGCTGGGCGGTGCTTGGCAATGAGCCCATCGCTGCCAGCCGCTATCAGCCGGCAAAGCCTGAAACATCCGGCGCCATCGCGCCCTATTCATACCGTTAAGGAATAAGCCTTGAGCCCTATATCAAGTCCGGCAATCGACATTGACATTTCTCCCTACGACCGCCTGAAGGCGCTTGGCGTCACCCTGCCGCCAGCGCCGAGCCCGATTGCCAACTTTGTTACCCATATCCAGGAAGGCAATATGCTTTACCTCTCGGGGCAGGGGCCGCGCGAGGAAGACGGCTTCATGCATACAGGTAAGGTCGGCGGCAATGTGACTGTCGAAGAAGCGTATAAGCACGCGCGCCTCACAGGCATCAACTTGCTTGCGGTCATGCAATCAGCCCTGGGGGATCTAGGCCGGGTCAAGCGCGTGGTGAAGCTGCTCGGCATGGTCAATGCCGTGCCCGACTTTGCCGACCATCCATCGGTCATCAACGGCTGTTCGGATCTCCTGATCGACGTGTTCGGCGAAGCCGGGAACCACGCACGTTCAGCGGTAGGCTTCGGCTCACTGCCAGGAAATATCACCGTGGAGATCGAGGCGATTATCGCCTTGAAAGACTAAGGGCTTAAGAATGACTGCGCCAGCCCATCACCGTTTCGATCCGTTCCGCCGAGGCCTTGACCTCGGTCGTGTAACGCTCGGGATGGTCGGCGATCTTCTGTTCAGGAAGAACGATGGATATGGTCGCGATGCATGTCCCCTTGTCGTCGCAAATGGGCGAGGCAACGCAGGCAACGGCATAGTCGGACTCACCCGCCTGGATGGAAATGCGTGCCTGCAAGGCTTGCCTGGCCGACTCGGACAATACGGAGGGATCGATCACTGCCCGTCCGGTTGGCGAGGACTTCGCGCAATGTTCGAACAGATCCAGACGCTCCTGTTCCGGCAGATGGCCGACGAGGAGCCGGCCGGACGCGGTCCAGTTGAGCGGAACACGGGTGCCGACGCGAGACGTCACCTGGAAATGTCCGGGACCGTCAGCCATGGCAAGAACCATCATATGGTCGCCGTCGCGACCGCAAACTTGCACCGTTTCGCCCGAAACGCGGCTGAGGTTGTGCATTTCATGATTGGCGACGTTGAGGAAATCCAGAGAGCGCGCATAGGCAAGACCGTAATGGTAGAGTCGCGCACCCAGCCAGACCGAACTGTCGCTGTTGCGCGAAAGCAGGTTCTTTTCGACCAGATCGTCGATGATCACATAGACAGTGGAAAGCGGCGCGCCAATCGCCTTGGCAATGGCATAGACACCGGCCGGACTTCCGGTCTCGTACAAATAGTCGAGAACCTGCAAGGCGCGATCAATTCCGCTGACCCGCGAACGCCGGGCCGTCGCCTCGCCCTTTTCGGTTTTCTCAAATCCGCGGGTAGCGTCCATGTCTGATGTCTTTGCGTCCACGTTCTTTCAGGCTCCTGGCAAGATCGTTCGAGTCTTACGACTCTTTATTACATTATAACGGCATATATGCCAAGCAAGCGGAATACGTTGCTGACAGCAGCACTTCAAGGAGAATAGCATGACCGACTCTCAGACGCCGCCCGATATCCGCAATTCCCTCGGCCTTAGACCCGTTATCAACGTGTCGGGTACGATGACATCGCTCGGCGCTTCGATCGTCGTGCCCGAGGCTGTCGCAGCCATGAGTGCCATACTCCCGCAATTCGTGGAAATCAATGATCTGCACAAAATGGCGAGTCCGGTGATCGCACGCCTGACCGGCGGCGAGGCAGGCTTTGTCACTGCATCTTGCTCCGCCGGCATCAGCCTTGCCGTTGCCGCAACGATGACCGGAAACGATCTCGCTGCCATCGAACGTCTGCCGGATACGACGGGACTGAAGAACGAAATCATCATCCAGACGGGTCATGTCGTCAGCTATGGGGCGCCAGTGGATCAGGGCATCAGGCTTCCTGGCGCCAAGGCCGTGCTCATTGGCCAGGCAACATCGTGCTATCCCTATCACCTCAAAGGCGCAATCAATGAGCGTACGGCGGCGGCAGTCTTCGTCATTTCCCATCATACTGTACAATATGGGCTCATCGCCCTGAAGAAATTCGCCGAGGTCTGCCATGCGCGCGGTGTTCCGGTTATTGTCGATGCGGCGTCGGAATATGATCTCAAGATCTTCCTCGCGCAGGGGGCGGACATTGCCCTTTATTCGTCCCACAAGTTTCTCGGAGGTCCGACCGGCGGCATCGTTGCCGGACGCAAGGAGCTGGTGCGCAACGCTTTCCTGCAGAATATGGGCATCGGTCGGGGCATGAAGCTCGGCAAGGAAAGCATCCTTGGCACCATTGCCGCGCTCGAAGCCTGGGAGAAGCGTGACCATATCGGCATACGCGAGAAGGAAACCGGCTATCTCAATTTGTGGAAGCAGACACTGACCGGCAGACCCGGTGTTACTGCCGAGATCGAACCGGATCCGACCCAAAACCCGCTCGACCGGTTGCGCGTGAGCGTCGATCCGCAAGAGTCGCATATAACAGCGTGGGATCTCGCCGATGCGCTCGCCCGCGGCGACCGTCCGGTGATTGTCCGAGATCACGAAGCCGAGCACGGCTACTTCTACATCGACCCGTGCAACTTGCATCCGGGCGAAGAGAAAATCGTGGCGAGCCGCCTCGATGAGGAGCTTGGCAAGGCCAGGGCCTCTAACGAAATCATCTCGACCCCGTTTGAAGAACGCTACGTCCGTCGTATCGCCGGCTTGATGCGCTGGCCGGATTGATCGGAACGTTGGAAGGATAGACTATGGAAAAGCCCATCGCCCCCGTTCTGTCGGTTTCGAACGTGACCACGTCCTTTCTCACGGACGGTCCAGTGGCGGCCCGTCGTGCGCAATGTATCCTTTGACGTTGCGCTGGGCGAAACGGTGGGCGATCGTAGGCGAGTCCGGTTCGGGCAAGAGCGTTACATCACTTTCGATCATGCGGCTTCTGCAGAAAGACAAGAGCCGCATCGAAGGCAAGATCATGTTGGGGGGAAAAGACATTCTCGCTTTGCCGGAAAACCAGATGCGTGCCGTACGCGGCAATGATGTCGCCATGATCTTTCAGGAGCCAATGACCAGCCTCAACCCGCTGTTCACGGTTGGCCAGCAGATCAGCGAAGCACTGCTCTGCCATCACAATATCTCGCGGGCCGAAGCGAAGGCGGAAACTATCCGGCTTCTTGAAAAAGTCCGCATACCGGCTGCCAGATCGCGATTTGATGAATATCCGCACCGTTTCTCCGGTGGCATGCGCCAGCGCGTGATGATTGCGATGGCGCTTGCCAGCAAACCGAAGCTGCTGATTGCCGATGAGCCGACGACCGCCCTCGACGTGACCATCCAGGGCCAGATCCCTCGATCTCATCAAATTGTTGCAGGACGAGGAGGGGGCTTCCGTTCTCTTTATCACCCACGATATGGGCGTGGTGGCAGAAATCGCTGACCGGACAGTGGTCATGTATGGTGGCGAGGCCGTTGAAACCGGGGAAGACCGAGGACATTTTCGCCAGACCGCAGCATCCCTATACGCGATCGCTGTTGTCGGCAGTTCCTATCCTTGGCTCGATGAAAGGGACACGAGCGGCCCTTGCGTTTTCCCGTGGTAGACCGCGCGACAGGTACCTCCGATACGCCCGTCGAAGCTGCCGATACGGTTCAGACGGAAGCTAGACCGCTTCTCGACGTGCGTAATCTGACGACGCGCTTCAACATCCATTCCGGGATGTTCGGCCAGCTTGAGGGACGGGTGCACGCGGTCGAGAACCTGTCCTTCAGCCTGCAGCCGGGCGAAACCCTATCACTGGTCGGCGAATCCGGCTGCGGCAAGTCGACGACCGGACGCTCGATCATGCGCCTTGTCCAGGCGCAGGGCGGCGAAGTCCTGCTCAATGGGCAGGATGTGCTGACCATGGATCAGAAGCAGCTGCGCGACATGCGCCGGACTATGCAGATGATCTTCCAGGATCCGTTTGCCAGCCTCAACCCGCGCATGACCGTGGGTGCCGCAATTGCCGAGCCATATCTCGAACACAAGCTCGGAACCCGCGCGCAGGCACGCGCTCGGGTAGCCGACCTGTTGGAACGGGTCGGCCTCAAGGCGGACATGGCAGCACGCTACCCCGCACGAATTCTCCGGCGGTCAGCGCCAGCGCGTCTGCATTGCCCGCGCTCTGGCGCTCGATCCCAAGATCATCGTCGCTGACGAATCCGTCTCGGCGCTCGATGTGTCGATCAGGCACAGGTCATCAATCTTCTGCTCGACCTTCAAGCCAGTCTGAACCTTGCCTACTTTTCATTTCGCACGATATCGCGGTGGTCGAACGGGTCAGTCACCGTATCGCCGTCATGTATCTCGGGGAAATCGTCGAAATCGGACCGCGCGCGGCCATCTTCGAAAATCCGCAGCATCCCTATACCAGGAAGCTGATTTCGGCGGTGCCTGTTCCCGATCCGGCACGGCGCGGCGTCAAACGGCCGGTCTCCAATGACGAGATCAAGAGCCCGGTACGCACACCTGACTTTATCGTTCCCGTGCGCCAATATACGGAGATCTCGGCGGGACATCTGGTCCAAGTGCAGTGACATTTTATCGGACGATCACATGTTAAGGGTCGTGCGGTCGATAGACCGTGCCGAAAATTTCTCTATCATTCGCGCTGGCGCCGTGGCATTCCTGCGCCATCGGAAATGCACGATAGAGCGGCACCATGACCAAGCACTTCATCGACCACCTGTCACGTGAACTCAAGGGGCTGAAGGAGACCGGGCTTTACAAGTCCGAACGCGTCATCACGTCCAAACAGGCTGGACAGATCAAGATTTCCACAGGCGTAAAGGTATTGAATTTCTGCGCCAACAATTACCTCGGTCTTGCCAATAGCGAAGAGCTGGCGGCAGCAGGCAAGGCGGCGCTCGACCGCTATGGCTACGGCATGGCCTCGGTGCGTTTCATCTGCGGCACCCAGGAAGAGCACAAGCAGCTTGAAGCGCGCATTTCCAGTTTCCTGGGGCTGGAAGATACGATTCTGTACTCCAGCTGTTTCGATGCCAATGGCGGCCTGTTCGAAACGCTGCTCGGCGAGGAAGATGCCATCATTTCCGATGCGTTGAACCATGCCTCGATCATCGATGGCGTTCGCCTCTCCAAGGCCAAGCGGTTCCGCTACGCCAACAACGACATGGCGGCTTTGGAAGAAGAACTGAAGAAGGCGGAAGGCAGCCGCTTCAAGATGATTGCCACTGACGGCGTTTTCTCTATGGACGGTATCATCGCCAATCTTCAGGGCGTCTGCGACCTTGCCGAGAAATATGGCGCGATGGTCATGGTGGATGACAGCCATGCCGTCGGCTTCGTTGGCAAGCATGGCCGCGGTTCCGCCGAACATTGTGGCGTCGAAGGCCGCGTCGATATCATCACCGGCACCCTTGGCAAGGCGCTGGGCGGCGCATCGGGCGGCTATACGTCGGGCAAAAAAGAAGTGGTCGACTGGCTGCGCCAGCGCTCGCGC